>NZ_JBWKYC010000016.1:8950-122137 GCF_059423525.1 Arthrobacter sp. GW460-12-1-14-TSB2 | reverse complement strand
GCGGTACGGGGCGTCCGGGGGTCATGCTCCGACGCTACCCCCGCCCCCGGCCGGCGTTCCAATCGGCCCAGGCCTACGGGGCCGCTCCCGCGGCCACCTCGTTGGCGGGATCATTGGACCACTGCGAGAACGAGCCCGGGTACAGCGCCGCGGGGAACCCGGCGATTTCCAGGGCGGCGATTTCGTGCGCGGCCGTCACGCCCGAGCCGCAGTACACAGCGGTGGGCACATCCGGCCGCACGCCCAGGGCCGTAAACCGCTCGCGCAGCTCCTCCGGCGGCAAAAACCGTCCGTCGCCTCCAATGTTCCCGGCCGTGGGGGCACTCACGGCCCCCGGAATGTGCCCTGCCCGCGGATCCACCGGCTCGACCTCCCCGCGGTATCGTTCGGCCGCCCGTGCGTCCAGCAGGACACCCCGTTCCGGCCACTGCGCAGCCTGCGGCGCATCGATGACGGGCATGGCACCGTCGGTGAGCGTGACGTCGCCCAGCGAAGCCTGCTCAAGGCCGCCTTCCACGGCGTATCCGGCCGCCCGCCAGGCGGACAGGCCGCCGTCGAGCAGGAAAACGGTGGACATCCCCGCGTTGCGCAGCATCCACCACAGCCTGGCGGCGGCAGTGCCGCCCGTGTCGTCATAGGCAACCACGACGTCGTTGTCCCGGATGCCCCAGCATCGCGCCGATTCCTGGAACTGCTGCAGCGGCGGCAAGGGATGCCGTCCCTGGGCGGGGTCCGCCGGCCCGGCCAGCCTGGTGGGCAGGTCCACGTACACGGCGCCCGGAATATGTGCCTCAAGGTAGTGCTCACGGCCGTGGGGGTCGCCCAGCGCCCAACGCACATCCAGCAGAACGGTGCGCTTGCCGGAGGTCATCCGGTGGTTCAGCGCGGACACGTCCATCAGGGGGTTCATCAAATCTCCTTTGGTTCGGATGACAGGCTGTCCGGCCTGGTCCGCAGACGCGGGCGGGCAGCCGGTTCCAACTGTAGCCGTGGACGCCTCCGGTCCCGGGTAGGCTGAATCGGTGAACACAGTGGGTAGCCGTGCGGGCAAGCAGGACCGGGCGTGGGCGGATGAAGCCGTCCGCAGGATCAACGCCGAGAACAACAGATCAGCGGACACACACCTATACTCCGTCCCGTTGCCGGAGCACTGGGGCGTCCAGCTGTACCTGAAGGACGAATCCACGCACCGCTCCGGCAGCCTGAAGCACCGGCTGGCCCGTTCACTGTTCCTGTTCGGACTGGTCAACGGCTGGATCCGGGAAGACACCACCATCGTGGAGGCTTCCAGCGGCAGCACGGCGGTCTCCGAGGCCTACTTCGCCCAGCTCCTCGGACTGCCGTTCGTCGCCGTCATGACCCGCACCACCAGCCCCGAAAAGATTGCCCTGATCGAGCAGTTCGGCGGGTCCTGCCTCCTGGTGGAACACGCCTCGGAGGTTTACTCCGCCGCCGAGGAAGTCGCCCGGACCACACGCGGCCACTACATGGACCAGTTCACCTATGCCGAGCGGGCCACGGACTGGCGGGGGAACAACAACATCGCCGAGTCCATCTTCCAGCAGCTGGCCCTGGAAGAGCACCCGGTCCCGCGGTGGATCGTGGTGGGCGCAGGCACCGGCGGCACCAGCGCCACCATCGGCCGGTACCTGCGGTATCACCGCCACGGCACGGAGCTCGCCGTCGTGGACCCGGAGAACTCCGCCTTCTACCCCGGCTGGAGGGACGGCGTGCCCGGGTTTAGCACCGGCATGCCCTCCCGCATCGAGGGCATCGGCCGGCCGCGGATGGAGTCCAGCTTTGTGCCCGCCGTCATCGACCACATGATCCAGGTGCCCGATGCGGCATCGGTGGCCGCCATGCGGCACCTGTGGGACCTGGCCGGGCTGCACGCGGGCCCGTCCACCGGGACCAATCTCTGGGGTGTGTGGCAGCTGATCGCCGGGATGGTCTCGGAGGGCCGGCGCGGCAGCGTGGTCTCGCTGATGTGCGACGCCGGAGACCGGTACGCCGGCAGCTACTACAACGAGGAGTGGCTGCAGGCCCGGGGGCTGGATCCCAGGCCGCATGAGGCCGCCATCAAGGAATTCTTCGAATCCGGAACCTGGCGGGCTTAAACCTCCACGGAGTCTCCGCTGGAGAGGTGGATGTACTCGGTGCCGTACTTGGCTCCCAGCCGCTTCACGTGACCTTCGATGAGGCCCAGTCCGGTCTCATTGAGCAGTGCGTCGTGGATGGGGAATGCCTTGGCGGCCCGGACTCCGATGACGAAATCCACTACCTCGCCAACTTTGTTCCAGGGCGCGTGGACCGGGACCAGGAGGGTCCGGACTCCAATGCCGTCCGGAATCACGAACGAGTCGCCCGGGTGGTACACGTTGGAGTCAATCAGGTACCCGATGTTGGCCACCACGGGGATCTGGGGGTGGATCAGCGCGTGCTGTCCGCCGAACGTCTGAACGTCGAATCCCACCGCGGTGAACGTCGACCCGGGCTCGACGTCCCGGATCCGGGACTCCGCAAACGGCGCCTCGGTCCGCAGCTTGGCGGCTACTCCCCCGGGGGCAAAGACCAGGAGCGACGCATTGCCCCGCAGGGCTGAGACCACGGCAGGAACGTCAATATGGTCGCCATGTTCATGGGTGACGAGGACCGCCCCCGCGGCATCGAGGGCCTTGCCGGTTTCGGAGAACGTGCCGGGATCGAGCACCAGCACCTGCCCGTCCTTTTCGAGCCGGACACAGGCGTGGGTGTATTTAGTCAACTTCATGGAGCCAGCCTAGGGCGGCCTGCGCGGGAGTGTCCATGAACCCGCCCACGCACCCGTCCATCAGGTCCCGGCTGGTAATCTTGGACATTGCACCACCCCTGAGGGAAGCGAGTTATTCCATGGCCCACGGCGCCAAGGCCGACGCCACAAAGCTGTCCGCACCGGCTTCCGCCGGCGGCCGGGAGCAGCGTGTCACCAAGCAGCGAGTGGCCGTCAGCGCCGCCCTGGATGAGCTGGACGACTTTGTCAGCACCCAGGAGCTCTACCGGATCCTGCAGAACCAGGGCACTTCCGTGTCCCTGGCCACTGCCTACCGGATCCTGCAGTCGCTCGCCGACGACGGGCTGGTGGATGTCCTGCGCAACGGCGAGGGCGAGGCCGTCTACCGGAGGTGCGCCGTCACCGGGCACCACCACCACCTGCTGTGCCGCAACTGCGGCAAGGCTGTGGAAGTGGAAGCTCCCGCCGTGGAAACCTGGGCTGCGCGGACGGCCGCGGAACACGGTTACACCGAAGTGGCCCACACCGTGGAGATCTTCGGCCTGTGCCCGGACTGCACGGCCCGGAAATCCGCCGCAGGCTAAGGGGCGCCGTCGCAGCCGCTGTCGCAGCCTGGGAGGCGCCGGCCTAGGAGGCTTCTGCCCCTGCCGGCAGGACGCGACCGTTGAGGCCGCGGCCGGCCCGGACGCCGCCGATGGTCCGGCAGACGACGTAGATCAGGAATGACAGCGTGGTCACGTACGGACTGATGGGGATCCGCCCGCCCAGGGCAAGCAGGATGCCGCCCACAGTAGCCGTCACCGCGAAGGCCACGCTGAGCATCACCACCAGCCGGGGCGAGGAGGTCACGCGAAGCGCCGCGGCGGCCGGAGTGATCAGCAACGCGAGCACCAGGAGCGCCCCCACCACCTGGATGGACAGCGCCACACTGATGCCCAGCAGCACCATGAAGCCGATGCCGAGTGTCCGGACGGGCACACCCCGCGCTTCCGCCACTTCCGGGTCCACGCTGGCAAACGTGAGCGGGCGCCAGATGGCCACCAGCGCCAGCATCACCACGAGGGCCGCTGTGGCCAGCACCTGCAGCTGGACTGTATCCACGGATACGATCTGCCCCGTCAGGAGACCGAACTTGTTTGATGCCCGCCCTTCGTAAAGGGAAAGAAAGAGGATGCCCAGGCCCAGGCCGAAGGGCATGATGACGCCGATAATGGAGTTCTTGTCCCGTGCCCGGACCCCCATCACTCCCAGCAGCAGCGCCGCCAGCACCGAACCGATGAGGGATCCGAAAACGATGTCGGCTCCGATCAGCAGCGCAAAGGCGGCACCTGCGAATGAAAGCTCGGAGATTCCGTGGACGGCGAATGCGAGGTCCCGTTTCATCACGAAGGTTCCGATCAGGCCGCCCAGCAGTCCGAGCAGCGCTCCTGCCCAGATGGAGTTCTGGACCAGTGCCAGGAGCTCGCCGTAGTTGTCGAAATTGAAGATGGAACCCAGGATGCTGTCGAAATCCACTTAGCCCACCTCCCCCGCCACCGAATGCGCGTCCTCGTGGTGGTGCGTGGCCCCCTCCGGGAGCCCCACCACGATCATCCGGCCGTTGGCACGGATGACTTCGACCCGGCTGCCGTAGAGCCCGGAGAGCACTTCGGTAGTCATCACTTCTGCCGGCTTGCCTACCCGGAAACGGCCCCCGGCAAGGTAGAGCACGCGGTCCACGTAATCGATGATCGGATTGATCTCGTGCGTTACGAAGACCACGGCACTGTCCTGCGTGCGGCATTGCTCGTTGATAAGTGCGCTGACGGCCTGCTGGTGCTGAAGGTCAAGGGAAAGCAGCGGCTCGTCACAGAGCAATATCTGCGGATCGGCGGCCAGCGACTGGGCAACCCTTAGTCGCTGCTGTTCGCCGCCGGAGAGCTGGCCTATCGGAACGTTGGCATAGTCCGCGGCGCCCACCAGGTCCAGGAGTTCATCGATCCTGCGGTTGGCCTTTGCTGCACCGAGCCGCAGTCCCCAGCGGTGGCCGTCAACGCCCAGCCCCACCAGGTCCCGCGCACGCAGGGGCGTGTCCGGGGCGAAGGATTTCTGCTGCGGAATGTAGCCGATCAGGTTGCTGCCGCGTTCCACCGGACGGCCGCCCAGCGTTGCCGTCCCGGAATGGAGTTCCTGCAGTCCCAGCAGGACCTTCAGGAACGTGGTCTTGCCGCTGCCGTTCGGGCCGAGGACGGCAAAGAACTCGCCGGGATTGATATCGAGGTCCAGGTCCTCCCACAATGTCCGTTTGCCGAACTTCAGGGTGGCTCCGCGGAGGCTCACTACCGGTTTCAACGTTCTTTATCCTCGATTCATACGGGGCGAAGCGCCCCCACCATCTTAGGACTGCCGGTCCGTGGATGCTTCAGCACGGCTTCCCGGGGCGGAATAATCCCAGCGGGCTACTTGCCCAGGGCCTGTTTGATGTTGTCCACGTTGCCGCTCATCCACTGTACGTACGTCTTCCCCTCGGGAAGCGTTTCGCTGAAGTCCAGCACCGGGACGCCGGCGCCCTCGGCTGCTTTCTTGAGGGCCTGCGTCTGCGGACTCTCCGTCTGTGTGTTGTACGCCAGGAACTTGATGTCTTTCGAACCGGCCAGTTCCGTGGCTTCTTTGAGGACCGCGGGCGGCACATCGGAGCCTTCCTCGATGGCGGCCGTGTAGTCGGCAGGGGTCTTGTTCACGAGGCCTGCAGCCTCGAGCAGGTACAGCGGCACCGGTTCAGTCACAGCGACGGGCGCCTCGGCCGACGTCGCGGCAAGTCCGACGGCCTGGGCGTTCAGCCCGGCGATCTCCTCCTTGAACGAGGCGGCGTTGGCCTGGAAGGTCGAGGCGGACGCCGGCTCAAGCGCTGCGAGCTTGCCTTCGACGGCGTCGGCCAGCTTGGTCATGGCACCCAGGCTGTACCAGACGTGTTCGTTGAATGTTCCGTCATGGGAGTGTCCGTGCTCGTCGTCCGCGGCAGTGGACGCCGCCGACGGCTCTTCTGCCGGGGCAAGCCCGGAAACCTCGACTGCGCTGATGATGTTCTCGTGGCCCAGGTTGCTGTCGTCCGCCAGCTTGTGCATGAAGTCGTCGTAGCCGCCGCCGTTTTCAACGACCAGCCGGGCCTTTGAGACCGCCAGCTTGTCCTGGGTGGTGGCTTCGTAGGAATGCGGGTCCTGGCTCGCCTTGGTGATCAGTGCCTTGACGTTCACTTTATCGCCGCCGATTTCCTTGACGATGTCGCCGTACACGTTCGTTGAGGTGACCACGTCGATGGTGCCGGGATCCGTCTGCGGGCCGCCCGACGTCGTACTGCAGGCTGACAGCAGCAGGCTCAGGCCGGCAAGGGCGGTGGCGGAAAGGGCTGCGGAACGGCGCACGGAAGGACCTCGGATCTGGTTATCGGAAACTTGCCACATGAGAATCAGGAGCATTAGCAACAAGACGAGTGTAGCCCTAAATAGGAATGATTCCTATTTAGGGCTACGGCATCCGGCGCGGGAGCTACTCGCCGTCCGGCTGGCCGAGCCGGCGGATGCCCTTCGCCTGCGTGGCATCACGGATCTCGCCCACGAGCTGCTCGATCACGTCTTCCAGGAACAACACGCCCTTGGTGTTGCCATCCGGTCCGATGACGCGCGCCAGGTGCGACCCGGTGCGCTGCATCACGGACATGGCTTTTTCGATCTCGTCATCCATGGCGAGGTTCGCCAGGGACCTGATCCTGCTCTCGGCAATCGGGTGCTCGTATCCGGCTTCCGGGATGGACAACACATCCTTGATGTGAAGGTAGCCCGAAAGCATGCCGTCCTCGTCCATCATCGGGAACCGGGAGAATCCGGTGCGGCTGACGGCTTTTTCGAACTCCACCGGAGTGGTGGGCGACTTCATCATGACCAGCTTGTCGAGCGGAACCATAATGCGCGACGCCGTATGCTCGGAGAATTCAAGCGCACCGGTGATCAGGCCGGCGTCGTCATCCACGAGCCCGTGCCGCGTGGATTCCTGCACGATCGACTGGACTTCCTCCAAAGTGAACGAGGAGTTGACCTCGTCCTTGGGCTCAATCCGCATCAGGCGCAGAATGTGGTTGGCGGACCAGTTGAGGGCTGCAATCACCGGGTTCACCAGCCGTGCAATGAACATCAGCGGCGGCGCCAGCAGCAGGGCAGCCTTGTCCGCAACGGACACCGAGATGTTCTTGGGCACCATCTCGCCGAAGGTCACGTGCAGGAAGGTCACTACCAGCAGGGCCACGGTGAACGCCACAATGTCAGCGAGTTCCATCGGCATGCCGACGGCTTCAAGGGGAACCGCCATCAGGTGGTGGATGGCCGGTTCGGCCACCTGCAGGATCAGCAAGGAGCAGACCGTGATGCCCAACTGGGCGCACGCGAGCATGAGGGACACGTTTTCCATGGCCCGCAGTGTCGTCTGCGCCCGCACGGAGCCGGCCTCCGCCAGCGGCTCGATCTGGCTCCGCCGCGCGGACATCACCGCGAACTCGGCCGCAACGAAAAAGGCGTTGCCGAATAGCAGGACTACCAGCCAGAGAATTCCTACCCAGTCGCTCATGCCGTGCCTCCCTGGCCGGCCGCGTGCTCTTCGCCGCGGACCGGAGAAGGCTTGAAGCAGATCCGGTCGATCCGGCGCCCGTCCATGCGGGTCACACTCAACGTGCCTCCGCCGACGTCCACCTTGTCCCCCACTGCGGCGATCCGGCCGAGCTGGCTCATCACGTAGCCGCCCACTGTTTCGTAGGCCGACTCGTCAGGAACCGTCAGTCCGGGAATCTGTTCCGAGAGTTCATCCGGGCGCAGGAGCCCGGGGAAGTACCAGTCCCCCGACGCACTCTGCAGCAGTCCGGGACGTACCTTGTCGTGTTCATCCGCGACCTCCCCGACAATTTCCTCCACGAGGTCCTCCAGGGTGGCGATGCCGGCAGTGCCGCCGTATTCGTCCAGCACTACCGCCAGCTGCATGTTTCCTTCACGGAGTTCCGCCAGCAGGGCATCCAGGTGGATGGTTTCGGGAACCCTGAGGACGTCCGTCATGATGGCGCCTGCCTCAAGGTTGGCGCGCCGGTCCGAGGGCACGGCGATTGCCTTCTTGACGTGGACCAGGCCGCGGATGTCGTCGGCGGACTCACCAATGACCGGGAAGCGTGAATACCCGGTCCGCCGTGCGGCGTCGACAATGTCCGAAACCGGCTGCCCGGCGGCAATGGTCTCCACCCGGATCCGCGGGGTCATCACGTCGGCCGCAGTGCGGCCGGAGAACTTCAACGTCCGGGCGATGAAGTTCGCCGTTCCCGGGTCAAGTGTTCCCATGGCGGCGGAGCGCCGCACCAGGGATGCCAGTTCGGCCGGGGTCCGGGCGCCGGAGATCTCTTCCTTGGCTTCGAGTCCGAAGACATTCAGCACTTTGTTGGAGAAGCCGTTGAGCACGATGATTGCCGGCTTGAAGACGGCGGTGAAGACCAGCTGCGGACGGGCCACGGCCTTGCCGATGGGCAGGGACAGGGCGATGGCCATGTTTTTGGGCACCAGCTCGCCGATCAGCATGGATCCAAGGGTGGCGATAGTCATGGCCATCACCAACGAAACAGATGCGGCTGCGGCTTCCGGAACACCGGCCGCGGCCAGCGGACCTTCCAGCAGCTTTCCGACGGACGGTTCCATGACGTAGCCGGTCAGCAGGGTGGTCATGGTGATCCCGAGCTGGCAGCTGGATAGTTGGGTGGACAGTGATTTGAGGCATTTGAGCAGCGGCACGGCCGCAGCGTCGCCGCTGTCGACGGCCCGCTGGACCGTGGCCTGGTCCAGGGCGACGAGGGAAAACTCAACGGCGACGAAGAAACCCGTGCCAAGGATGAGCAGGATGCCTGCTCCAAGTAGTAACCATTCCATCAGCGGTTAGCCTCCGGCGAAGATGCCGGCCGCGTAGCGGCTGAAGAAAGGGAGGTGCTGCCGGGGAAACCGCCCGGCGGAGGATGGTCGGCCGGCGCCGACCCTGTTTCCTGGAAGGCTGCGGCGTGGACTGCTGCAGAATGATGGGCACGTGAACGGGGTTTGCCGGCTCTGTGGGTGGACTGCGGGGAGCTCGTGTTCATGCTCCGCTGACAGCCCCCAGGCCGGCACCTAGATTTACTGTCCATAAGAATTTCAGTCTACAGGAGCAGATGCGGCGCACAGGGTAGGTGCGGCGCCGCCGGGCCGCTCCTCCGAAGGGCTTTTCGTCACCAGCTTTGCGGAACAGGCCGGCCCTCCTCGTAGCCGGCTGCGGACTGGATTCCCGCCACGGCACGCTCACGGAATCCGGCGAGGTCCACTGCGCCGGCGTAGCTGATGGAGCTGCGGAGCCCTGCGGTGATCATGTCAACAAGGTCCTCCACGCCCGGCCGCGCGGGGTCCAGGTACATGCGTGACGTGGAGATGCCCTCTTCGAAGAGCGCCTTGCGGTCCTTTTCAAAAGCGCCCTCGCGCTGGTTCCGGTTCTGCACAGCCCTGGCCGAGGCCATGCCGAAGCTCTCCTTATATAGGCGGCCGTTCGCGTCCGGCTGCAGGTCCCCCGGGCTTTCGTGGGTTCCCGCAAACCACGAACCGATCATGACCTGGCTTGCCCCGGCCGCCAGCGCCAGGGCCACGTCCCGCGGATACCGCACGCCGCCGTCGGCCCAGATCAGCCCACCTGCGGCGCGCGCCGCGGCGGCGCACTCCAGCACCGCGGAGAGCTGGGGACGGCCGACGGCCGTCATCATGCGCGTGGTGCACATGGCCCCCGGACCGACGCCGACCTTGACGATGTTCGCGCCGGCGTGGATCAGTTCCCGGGTTGCATCCGCTGTCACGACGTTGCCGGCCACGATGGGTACGGCGGGGTCAAGCCCGCGGACAGCCGCCAGGGCGTCGAACATCTTTTGCTGGTGACCGTGTGCGGTGTCGATGACAAGGACGTCGACACCGGCGGCCAGCAGTTCCGCCGCCCGGCCCGCCACGTCACCGTTGATTCCGACGGCGGCAGCCACCTTCAGCTTCCCCGCCGCGTCCAGCAGGGGCCGGTAAATAGTGGAACGAAGGGCACCCTTGCGGGTGAGGACTCCTGCGAGGGTGCCATCCTGGTGGACCGGGGCGAAATCCGTGCCCGCGGCGTCCATCGCCTCGAAGGCCTTCCGCAGGGAAGCGTCACGGATATCGGAGCCCGTTCCGCCCGCGGCCGGGTTCCCCGGGCCCAACGCGCCGGCGTCCAGCACCAGCGCCTGCCGCATGATCGACGCGAGGGAGGCAAAACGGTCCTGCCCCTCGCAGTCCGCAGCGCGGACCACGCCGGCAACCCTGCCGGCGTCGTCCACCACCACCACGGCACCGTGCGGCCGTTTGCCCATCAGATGGAGGGCGTCGATGACGGTTTCCGAGGCCAGCAGGCTGACCGGAGTTTCGAACACCGTGTGGCGCGACTTAATCCAGGCGGTGACATCGCGCAGCACATCAAGCGGAACGTCCTGCGGCAGGACGGCCAGCCCGCCGCGGCGGGCCATGGTCTCGGCCATGCGCTTTCCCGTCACCGCCGTCATGTTGGCCACCACCAGCGGGATGGAGGACCCGGTGCCGTCGTCGGCCGCAAGGTCCACATCCAGCCGCGACGTGACGTCCGAACGCGAGGGCACCAGGAAGGCGTCCGAGTAGGTCAGGTCGGTGGACGGTTCACTCAAAAAACGCACGGCTGCTCCTCGTCGAAAAGGGATACTCAGTGCGAGTCTAGGCGAGATAGCGCCCGCAGCGGGACGGCCCCGGGGGCGCCTCCAAGGAAGGCTCCGGGAGGGGCTCCGGTGACGGCGGCGGGACGGCTCGGACGGAGGCTCCGGCAGCTTATTCGCGCAATAGTTTCGCCGCTACATGATTTGGGTCACCCTTATTGGCAGTTAACCAAGGATCGTCACTAGACTGGCAAAGGTCTGGGTTCACAGGACGCAGAGACTGGTTCGATTGTTGTGCTGAGGCACCGAAGGCGACCAGAGGGAAATCAAACTCATGGAAGAGGCGTATTTCAAGTGCCAGAGCAGCCTAGCCACCGTCTACCAGAGGAATTTGGCGGAAACGAGTGGCTCGTTGACGAACTGTACGAGCGTTACCAGCAGGACAAGAACACGGTAGATGCCAAGTGGTGGCCCCTGTTCGAATCCTTCGACGCCGGTGACAGCTCGTCTTCCAACGGGACCTCCGGTGCACCGGCGCCCGCAGATCCCTCAACCCGCGAACTTCCAGTTGTAGCTCCCGCTCCGGCCGCACCGGCACCGACGCCGGCAGCCGCCGCCAAACCGGCCGCTGCCGCCCCGACCGCTTCCGCCCAGGCTCCCGCAGCCCCGGCGAAGAAAGCACCCGCCACTGTTGCCCGCGACGGCGCAAAGAAGCCCGAATCCGCAGGAACTCCGCCCATCCCCGCCCAGCTGCCGAAGAACGTCAAGGCTCCCACGGCTCCCGAAGAGGACGTTGTCTCCGTTCTCCGCGGGCCGGCCAAGGCCATCGCTTCCAACATGGTCACCAGCCTGGAAGTTCCCACCGCGACCAGCGTCCGCGCGATTCCCGCGAAGCTGCTGATCGACAACCGTGTGGTCATCAACTCCAACCTGGCCCGGGCCCGCGGCGGCAAGGTCTCTTTCACGCACCTGATCGGCTATGCCGTCATCCGCGCACTTTCCCAGTTCCCGTCGATGAACGTCTACTACGACGAAGTGGACGGCAAGCCCGTCGCGGTCCAGCCGGCACACGTGAACTTCGGCATCGCCATCGACATGCCCAAGCCGGACGGCACGCGCCTGCTTATGGTGCCGAACATCAAGAAGGCGGAGACCCTCAACTTCTCCGAGTTCTGGCACACCTACGAAGACCTGATCAAGCGCGCCCGCAACGGCAAGCTGACCGCCGATGACCACTCCGGCACCACGGTCTCCCTCACCAACCCGGGCGGCATCGGCACCGTGCACTCCGTGCCCCGCCTCTCCAAGGGCCAGGCTGCCATCATCGGCGTCGGCGCACTGGATTACCCGGCCGAGTTCCAGGGCGCCAGCGAGAAGATCATCGCGCACAACGCCATCAGCAAGGTCCTCACGCTGACCTCCACCTATGACCACCGCGTCATCCAGGGTGCCGGCAGCGGCGAGTTCCTGAAGCTCGTGCACCAGCTCCTGCTCGGTGCGCAGAACTTCTACGACGAGATCTTCGAGTCCCTGCGCATCCCGTACGAGCCCGTGCGCTGGAGCCCGGACCTGCAGGTGGACCCGGCCGACGAAATCAACAAGGTCGCCCGGATCCAGCAGCTGATCCACTCCTACCGCGTCCGCGGCCACCTCATGGCGGACACCGATCCGCTGGAATACGTACAGCGGAAGCACCCGGACCTGGACGTCCTCACCTACGGCCTGACCCTGTGGGACCTCGACCGCGAGTGGCCCACCGGAGGCTTCGGCGGCAAGCCCATGCTGGCGTTCCGCGATATCCTCGGCGTGCTCCGTGACGCCTACTGCCGCACCACCGGCATCGAATACATGCACATCCAGGACCCGGCCGAGCGCAAGTGGTTCCAGGACCAGCTGGAGCACCCGTACTCCAAGCCCAGCCGCGAAGAGCAGCTGCGCATCGTGTCCAAGCTCAATGCCGCGGAAGCCTTCGAAACGTTCCTGCAGACCAAGTTCGTGGGCCAGAAGCGGTTCTCGCTCGAGGGCGGCGAATCGCTGATCCCGCTGCTGGACGCCATCATCTCCGATGCGGCCGACGACGATCTCGACGAAGTGGCGATCGGTATGGCCCACCGCGGCCGCCTGAACGTGCTCACCAACATCGCCGGCAAGACCTACGCCCAGGTCTTCCGCGAATTCGAAGGCACGCAGGACCCGCGCTCCGTGCAGGGCTCCGGTGACGTCAAGTACCACCTCGGCACCGAGGGCACGTTCACCTCGGACAACGGCAAGGAGACGAAGGTCTACCTCGCCGCCAACCCCTCGCACCTCGAGGCAGTGGACTCCGTCCTCGAAGGCATCGTCCGCGCCAAGCAGGACCGCCTGGACCAGGGCGAGGCCTTCCCCGTGCTCCCCATCATGGTGCACGGCGACGCTGCCTTCGCGGGCCAGGGCGTGGTGGCGGAAACGCTCAACCTCTCCCAGCTGCGCGGATACCGCACCGGCGGAACCATCCACGTGGTGGTCAACAACCAGGTGGGCTTCACCACCGCCCCCTCCTCGTCGCGTTCCTCCACCTACTCCACGGACGTCGCCAAGATGATCCAGGCTCCGGTGTTCCACGTGAACGGCGATGACCCGGAGGCCGTGGTCCGCATCGGCCAGCTCGCCTACGAGTTCCGCCAGCGATTCCACAAGGACGTTGTCATCGACATGGTCTGCTACCGGCGCCGCGGGCACAACGAGGGCGACGACCCCTCGATGACCCAGCCGCTGATGTACAACCTGATCGAAGCCAAGCGCTCTGTACGCAAGCTCTACACCGAATCGCTGATCGGCCGCGGAGACATCACCGAGGAAGAAGCCGAGCAGCTGCTCCGCGACTACCAGGAACGCCTGGAACGCGTCTTCGCGGAGACCCATGCTGCGCAGACCTCTCCGATCCCGATCATCACCGCGGATTCAGCAGCCGTGTCCGATATCGAACGGCCCAGCGCCCAGCAGTCCGACTCCGGCATCAACGCGCCGGCGTCCACCGCAATCTCCCCGGAGACCCTGGCGCGCATCGGCAAGGCCCACATCGAGATTCCCGAGGGCTTCACGGTCCACGCCAAGCTCAAGCAGTTGCTGGAGAAGCGCGAACAGATGTCCCGCGAAGGCGGCATCGACTGGGGCTTTGGCGAGATCGCCGCCTTCGGCTCACTCATCATGGAAGGCGTTCCCGTCCGGCTCGCCGGCCAGGACTCGCGCCGCGGCACTTTCGTGCAGCGCCACGCCGTGTTCCACGACCGCGCCAACGGCAATGAGTGGCTGCCGCTGGGCAACCTCTCCGATGACCAGGCCAAGCTGTGGATCTACGACTCCCTGCTGTCCGAATACGCTGCAATGGGCTTCGAATACGGCTACTCCGTCGAACGCCCTGACGCCCTGGTGCTGTGGGAAGCGCAGTTCGGTGACTTCGTCAACGGTGCGCAGACCATCATCGACGAGTTCATCTCCTCGGCCGAGCAGAAGTGGGGCCAGCGCTCCTCGCTGGTGCTCATGCTGCCCCACGGCTACGAGGGCCAGGGCCCTGACCACTCATCCGCCCGGATCGAGCGGTTCCTGCAGATGTGCGCCGAAGAAAACATGATCGTGGCCAACCCCACGACGTCGGCCTCGCACTTCCACCTGCTGCGCCGCCAGGCGTACAGCCGGCCGCGGAAGCCGCTCATCATCTTCACGCCGAAGCAGCTGCTCCGCCTGAAGGCCGCAGCGTCTTCCGTGGAGGACTTCACCACCGGCGCCTTCAAGCCTGTCATCGGAGAGCACGAGCAGCTGCAGGCGGATGCCGTTGAGCGTGTGCTGCTGGTGTCCGGCCGCCTGTACTACGATCTCCTGTCCACGCGGCAGAAGACCGGCGACAAGACCACGGCGATCGTCCGCGTCGAGCAGCTCTACCCGCTGCCCGCCGCTGAAATCGCCGCCGAGCTCGCCAAGTACCCCAACGCCGACGTGGTGTGGGCACAGGACGAACCGGCCAACCAGGGACCGTGGCCGTTCATGGGCCTTAACCTGCCCGAGGCGCTCGACCGCCGGGTCAAGCTGGTATCCCGTCCGGCTTCGGCCTCCACGGCCGCCGGTTCCATGAAGCGGCACGCTGCGGAGCAGGACGCCCTCCTCAAGCAGGCGTTCGCACGGAAGTAGCTTGGACGCTGCCCGGCCGGAACTCGACATTCACGACTCCGGCCGGGCAGCGCTGCTTAATGGAAGGGGCGGCGCTGCCCGACGCAGGTGCTGACCGACGCCGGCGCTCCCCAACGCGGGTCGCGGAGTTGGCTGGCAGCCCCTTTCCATGGAACGCTGAACCAATTGCATATTGAGGTAAAGAGGTAGTCGTGGAAGACAGGAAGCTGCGGATTGCGGCTGTTGGAGATGAACTGTTGGCCGGCCTGGGCGATCCCCGTGCGCTCGGCTGGCTGGGCCGCGTGCTGGCCCGCACTCCGCAGGACGGCATCACCGTTGAGTGCTATCCCCTCCCCTGCCCGCAGGAAGGCACCGAGGGCCTGGCCGCCCGCTGGCTCGACGAGGCCGGCCGCCGCTTCGGCAACAACCACGAAAACCGGCTCGTGATCGGCCTGAGCGGGCGTGACCTCGAGTTTGGCCTGTCCACGGCCCGCAGCCGCCTGAACCTTGCCAATATCCTGGACTCCGCGTCCCAGAACAAGATCGAAGTCTTTGTGGTGGGTCCGCCGCCGTCACTTGACCCCTCGCAGAACCGCCGGCTGGGGGAACTGAATACGGCCTTCGCCGATGTCACCACGCGGCGCAAGCACTTGTACGTGGACACCTTCTCCCCGTTGCTCAACCATGAGCAGTGGCGGCAGGATCTGGCAGCCAACGGCGGAACGCCGGGACAGGCCGGCTACGGGCTGATGGCCTGGCTGGTGCTGCACCGCGGCTGGTTCCAGTGGCTCGGTATCGCTGCCCCGGAGTAGATCCGGAAGCCCGGGCGGCTTTGCCCGCTCGGGGTGCTGCATCGAAACAGATGCGCACGTGCTCGGGGTGCTTGACACCCCAGTCCCGCCCGTGACCCAATGGGCCCATAACGCCGTCGACAAAAGGTTGTGGGTCCATGAACGTTCCCGGAATCCCCAAGGGCTCCCCCGCCCCGGCAGCGCTGGCCGTAGCGCTGATGCTTGCTGTGGCAGGTTGCAGTGCGGGCCCGGCTCCTGCCCCGTCTTCGCCTTCCCCCTCCGCCGCAGCCTCCTCCCCGGCAGCTTCGTCCAACGACGGGCTGCAGGAGTTCGACCAGGCGGCGCTGGAACAGACCTTCAGGGATGCCGCCCGGGAACTGCGCGTCCCCGGCGCGGTAATGCTCCTGCGGACCCCAGCTGGGAACGTCACGTACGCATACGGCGTGCGTAGCTTCGGCGGAACCGATCCCGTGACGCCGGCGGACCACGTCCGGATCGGCTCCGTCACAAAGACCTGGACCACCACTGTCATCCTGCAGCTGGTCCAGGAAGGGAAGATAGAGCTCGACGACCCGGTGGCGGACTACCGTCCGGACGTGCCGAACGGCGCCAACATCACCATCGAACAGTTGCTGACGATGCGCAGCGGACTCTACAACTACACCGAGGCACTGGAAGTAAACCAGGTCCTCGATGCCGATCCCGGAAAGGCATGGCCCCCCGAAGAACTGCTCGCCGTTGCTTTCCGCCATCCGCCGTATTTCGCTCCGGGCGAGGGCTTCCACTATTCCAACACCAACACGGTGCTGCTCGGCCTGATCGCGGAAGCCCTGGACGGCAAGCCGCTCACTGCGGCGTTCCGGGACAGGCTGTTCACACCGCTGGGACTGACCGGATCCGTATTTCCGGAGCAATCGTCCAACGCCATTCCGGAACCGCATCCGCAGGGGTACATGTACGGGAACAACGTGCTGACGCTCAACGACCCTGCCCTTCCCGCGGACATGCAAAAGGCTGCCGCTGACGGAACCCTCTTGCCCACGGACCAGACAGCCATGAACCCCTCGTGGGCCTGGGCCGCCGGGTCCGGAATTTCGACCGCGGAAGACCTCGCAACGTGGGCGGAGGCACTCGGCGGCGGAAAGGTCCTGGGACCCGCCCTGCAGAAACTGCGGTTGGACAGTCCCCAGCCGGTCAAGGCCGACGACCCTGGAGGGGCTCTCTACGGGCTGGGGATCGCCAAATTCGGGAAACTCTTCGGGCATACCGGCGAACTGCCCGGCTTCAACACCTTCGCAGGCCATGACCCTGCCGCCCAGGTCACCCTCGTCGTCTGGACGAACCTGGCCCCGACGCCGGATGGCAGGGATCCGGCGACCACGATCGCCCGGACCCTCATCGGAAAGATCTACCGCTAGCCAGCGTCTATTGCTTTTGGGCAAGACGCGATATATCGTCAAATCATATTCACGATATATCGCAATATGGAGGCGCAGTGGACGAGAACACCTGGACCGTCACCGGTCCGCAGACGATCGACGTCGACGGCGTCAGGTCACTCAAGCTCGGAATCATCCGGGGACGGTTCGATGTGGTCACCCACGCCGAGGAGGTCACGCGGATCGAAGTATCCGAAATCCACGGGGATCCGCTGACGGTCACCCTGGTCAACGGGCGACTCGAGGTTCGGCACCAACTGCAGGGCGCCCAGGGCTGGTTCAAGAACCTGATGGACACGGTCAACAACAGCAGCACCAACTCCGTGGTCATCAGCATTGCGTTGCCGGCGGGCGTGGAAGTGGAGGCCGGCACGGTCAGCGGGGACGGCCTCGTCTCCGGGATCAGCGGCCACACCAAGCTCAACACCGTCTCCGGATCCGTCATGGCGGACGGCACCAGCGGCGAACTCCACGTCAACACGGTCAGCGGCGAAGTCATCGCCCGTAACCACGAGGGCGTCCTAACCGCCAAGAGCGTTTCCGGGGAAGTCACCGCGTCCGGCCGGTTCAGCAACATCCGCGCCAACACCGTCAGCGGCGACATGAGCTTCGACCTCCGCGGCTTCACCCACGACTTCGGGGCCAATTCGGTGTCGGGCGACCTGACCGTCCGGCTTCCCCAGGACGTCGGAGTCGATGTCGTGGCCAAGTCCGCCGGCGGCACCGTGGTCATCGACGACCAGAAGTACGTCCATCCGGGCGGCAAGGTCCAGACGATTGCCGGCCCGGATGCGCAGCTGATGATTGTGCGAACCAACTCCGTCTCCGGAAAGACGTCCATCATCCACAGCCTGTCGCCTGCGGACACCGAAACGGAGGCCTAGATGCCTCCGGTCTTCGCCCATGGCGCGCTTCGCCTCTACCTGCTTTCCCTCCTGGAGTCGGGCCCCAAACACGGCTACGAACTCATCAAAGCCCTCAGCGAACGCTTTGGGGGGACCTACTCCCCCAGTGCCGGGACGATCTATCCGCGGCTCGGCAAGCTGGAAGAAGAAGGGCTCGTGGCCACGGAAGCCGAGGGGCGACGCACCAACTACCGCATCACCCAAGCCGGCCTAGTGGAGCTCAACCGGCGCCGGGACGAACTGGCCGGCGTGGAGAATGACATTTCCGCCTCGGTGCGCCGGCTGGCCGACAATCTGCGGGAGGATATCCGCGTCAACATGCGCGGGCTCCGGGCCGACCTTGCCGCCACTGCCGAGGCCGCGCGGTCGTCTGCGCGTTCCGCAGGGTTCCCGGACCGCGGTACCCGGCACACGCCCGAAGGCGACCGCACGCTCAAAGAGGCGGAAATGCTGGTGCAGTCGTTCAGGGACAACCTGCGTGTGGAGCTTCGGGTAAAGGCCAGCGCTGCACCAATCAGCGGCGTCACGCTCGAGACGATCCGGACGGTGCTGGACCAGGCCGAAATATCGATCCGCAACTCGCTGAACGCCGGCAGTCATTGAGCGGGCCCCGGTTCGCGGGCCGTCGCGTGATGTGGGAGACTTGAGGGCAGCTCTTTTGAGTACCAAGATTAAGGAGGCCAGCTATGAGCAAGCGTGCACGTAAACGTCGTGACCGTAAGCGTGGCGGCGCGAACCACGGGAAGCGCCCCAACACCTAAGCTACGGTTTGGAACATGAGCTTTAAAGCAGAGGGCCCCGGAAACCACATGGTTTCCGGGGCCCTTCGCCGTTAATGCCGTGAAATCGGGGTCAGCTGCCGTCCGGCCGGGTTTCGGGCGGAGCTAGGCCTCGACAGGACGGATCGAATGGATCCGGTCCAGGATGGCGTTCTTCAGGTTCTCCGGGGCGGCTTCCGTACAGGAGCGCTTGACCACCTTGCGGATGACGCACTCGAGATCGTACTCTTCAAGGCACTCCGGGCAACCGTCCAGGTGATCCTTGATCTCGGCGATGTCGCTGTGTGTCAGCGCACCGTCCAGATATTCGTAAATACGTTGCATCCGGGCATCGTCGCAATCGCCCAGTCCCTGGCAGTCGCTCATTTCCTGTTCTCCTGTGTTGTGCTTTCGGCCGCGGCACCGGAATCGGTTGCGGCTTTGAAACCCCGCTCTGCGGCGTAGTCCGCAAGCATGTCGCGCAGCATTTTGCGGCCGCGGTGAAGCCGGGACATCACAGTGCCGATGGGGGTGTTCATGATGTCTGAGATTTCCTTGTACGCGAACCCCTCCACGTCGGCAAAGTACACCGCGAGGCGGAATTCCTCCGGAATCGCCTGCAGCGCCCGCTTCACATCGGAATCCGGAAGGTGGTCCAGCGCTTCCGCTTCGGCAGAACGCAGGCCGGACGAAGTGTGCGATTCCGCCCGCGCCAACTGCCAGTCCTCAATGGTGTCCGAGTTCGACTGCAGCGGCTCACGCTGCCTCTTGCGGTAGAGGTTGATGTACGTGTTTGTGAGGATCCGGTAGAGCCACGCCTTGAGGTTGGTTCCCGGTTTGTACTGATGGAACGCCGAGAAAGCCTTGGTGTAGGCCTCCTGCACCAGGTCCTCAGCGTCGGCGGGATTCCGTGCCATCCTCATGGCGGCCGAATACAGCTGGTCGACGTACTGCATGGCGTCGCGTTCAAACCGCAGCCTGCGCTGCTCGGGGGTCTCGGACACGACGTCGACCTCCGCCTCCGCGGACCGCGCGCCGTCCGGGCTTGTCCCGACGTCAGGGCTCACCCCGGTGTCCGCGCTGGCTGCAGCGTCCGCGCTGGCCCCGGCGTCCGCCGGATGCCTGCTGTTGTTTTTGGCCTCGTTACCGGCAGCCTCGTATATGGCCGCAACGGCCGGATCAATGGTGCTCATTGCCTTCAAGTCTACTGTGACACGTCCCGGGCCTACCGGCGGGTGCCCGCCAGCCTCATCACGCCCCGAGAACTCAAACGGCGCAAGGAGTTCCGCGCTGTCCCTAACCAATGTCAAAGCTTCATCTCCGCTCTGTGTCCTTGTGTCGGCGTCCATCCTGGAGGCGCCCGTGCGAACGCATTCAGCGTTCAGCCGCCCGGCGTCCGCAAGCGCCTTAGGCCGTGGCCAAGCACAGCCCGTGACTCATCGGGACCTGCTTTCCATAACCACTGCCGGCGGGCAAATATTCCGCAAAAGTGCAAGACTAGAACCGGTTCCCCCGCAGATGTTCCGCGGCTCGTCCACCCAGGAGGAAATTCATGTCGTTAGTCCGCATTCTCGCCCGGCCCATGCTGGCCTCCAGTTTCGTTCTCGCCGGCCTGGACAAGCTAAAGAACGCGGATGACACTGCGACGCAGCTGTCGCCGCTGTTGCGCCGGGCAGCGGATTCCCTCCCGTTCGCCACCAACGAAAAAGTACTGGCACGCGTCATTGGAGGCACTCAAGTGGGCGCTGGCGTGCTGTTCGCCATGGGCAAGTCGGCCCGGCTCGCAGCCTCCGTACTCGCCGTCATTTCAGCGCTGAACGCCTTCGTCGAGTGGCGCAGCGCCGACATCACCACCAAGGAAGGCCGGGACGCGCGGCGGACCCAGCTCCTGAAGAACGTCACGCTCACCGGCGGCGTACTGCTTGCGTCCGTGGACACCGCGGGCAAGCCGAGCCTGGCCTGGCGGGCCGAGCATCTGGCCGCCGACGCCCGCAAGGGTGCCAGCCACCTGGCTGCAGACGCCCGGAAGACCACCAGCAAGAATCTCAATAAGGCCGAAAAAGCAGTCCGCAAGGCCGTGGACCACGCCGTGAAAGCATAGGCACGAATGACAGGCACTGCCCCCGCCCCAGTACCGTCCGCGCCGGTTGCGGACGACACCTGGCCCGCACCGTTCGCCGAAGCGCCGGTCGACGCCACAGTCACCGTCCCCGGTTCGAAGTCCCTCACCAACAGGTACCTGGTCCTTGCTGCCCTGGCCGACGGGCCGTCCCGCCTCCGTGCACCCCTGCACTCCCGCGATTCGGCCTTAATGATCCAGGCACTCCGCCAATTGGGTGCCGGAATCCGGGAAGTCCCGGGGGACGGCTCATTCGGGCCCGACCTTGAAATCACTCCCCTCGCCCCGGACGCGACGGCGGCGGATGCCGCCATCGACTGCGGACTCGCGGGTACGGTGATGCGCTTCGTTCCCCCTGCGGCCGCCCTCCGCAGCGGCGCCACAGTCTTCGACGGCGACCCGCACGCCCGCAAGCGGCCGATGGGCACCATCATCGAGGCGCTGGCAGCCCTCGGCGTCGATGTCCGGGCCGCCGACGGAACCCGGCCGTCATCGCTTCCCTTCGCGGTGGCCGGCACTGGCGAAGTGCGCGGCGGCCACCTGGTGATTGATGCAAGCGCCTCATCGCAGTTTGTGTCGGCGCTGCTCCTTGTGGGAGCGCGTTTCACCGAGGGCCTGCACCTTGAGCACGTGGGCAAGCCGGTCCCCAGCCTCGACCACATCAATATGACCGTGGCCGTACTGCGCGAAGTCGGCGTGTCGGTCGACGATTCCGTCCCCAACCACTGGGTGGTGGCACCGGGCTCGATCCGGGCCTTCGACCGCCGCATTGAACAGGATCTTTCCAACGCGGGCCCCTTCCTCGCCGCGGCGCTGGCAACCGGCGGTACCGTCCGCATCCCCAACTGGCCCGCGCCCACAACGCAGGTGGGTGACCTGTGGCGCAGCATCCTGGCTGCGATGGGCGCCACGGTCACGCTGACCGACGGGACACTCACCGTGACGGGCGGACCGGAAATCAAGGGCGCAGACTTCGCCGACACCAGCGAACTGGCACCGACCGTGGCAGCGTTGTGTGCGTTGGCAACAACCCCGTCGCGGCTGACCGGCATAGCGCACCTCCGCGGCCACGAGACCGACAGGCTTGCCGCACTCGTCACGGAAATCAACCGCCTGGGCGGGGACGCTGAGGAAACCGCCGACGGCCTGATAATCCGGCCTGCAAAGCTCCACGGCGGAACAGTTCACAGCTACGCCGACCACCGGATGGCCACCGCCGGGGCCATCCTCGGCCTCGCCGTTCCCGGCGTCGAGGTTGAAGACATCGGCACCACGTCCAAGACGATGCCCGACTTCCCGCAGCTGTGGGAAGCCATGCTGGCACCACAGCCGGGCCGGCAGACGGAACAGGCCAGTGGGGCGTAGCACCGGTACATGGGACGAGTCCGATATCCGGGTCCGTCCCAACAAGAAAGGTACGCGTCCACGGACCAAGGACCGGCCCAGCCATGACGACGCCGTGACCGGCCGGATCATCACGGTGGACCGCGGGCGCTACACGGCGGTGGTGGGCGAAGACAGCGGCAACGAACGCATCGTGGTCGCCGCGCGGGCGCGCGAGCTGCGCCGTTCGCCGGTAGTGGCCGGGGACTTCGTGTCCCTGGTGGGTGATGTTTCCGGAGAGCCCGACACCCTTGCCCGGCTCGTGAAGATCCAGGACCGGCGCACCCTTTTGCGGCGCAGCGCCGACGACACGGATCCGATTGAGCGGGCGGTCGTGGCGAATGCGGACCAGCTCGTGGTGGTGGTCGCGGCCGCCAATCCGGAACCGCGCACAGGATTTATCGACCGCGCCCTGGTGGCGGCCTACGACGCCGGCATCGAGCCGCTGCTGCTGGTCACCAAAGCAGACGTCAAGGATCCCACCGAGCTCCTGTCCAACTACCGGCACCTTGATTTCCCGGTCATCATCAGCCGGACCGCCGACGCCGCCGCCTCCGGCATCGATGCCCGCTCGGACGACGGGCTGTCCGCGCGCCTCGACAGCGACGCCGTCTCGCAGCTCCGTGCACACCTCGACGGCAAGGTCACCGTCATGCTTGGGCATTCGGGCGTGGGGAAGTCCACCATGGTCAATGCCCTGACCGGCGCTGAGCGGGCCACCGGAGGAGTCAACGCCGTCACCGGACGGGGACGGCACACGTCGTCGTCGGCACTGGCCCTGCGGATCAGTGACGCGCCCGCCGGAAGCTGGATTATTGACACCCCGGGTATCCGGTCGTTCGGCCTTGCCCACGTCGATCCGGACCGGATCCTGCGTTCGTTCCCCGATCTCGAACCCGGCACGGATGCCTGCGAACGCGGCTGCAAGCATGATGCATCCGCCGTCAACTGCGGCGTGGACGCCTGGGTGGCCGAAGGACACGCAGGGCCGTCCGGCGCGGCGCGTCTCGCGTCCCTGCGGCGGTTGCTCGGCACCGATCCCCGGATGGAAGCGCAGGAAGCGAAGGAACTCGGCATCGTTTCGTAGCAGGCAGAGGGGCCAAGGACCTGACATCCCGCCCGGCCGGCCACAGAGACGGTAGTTTGGAACCATGACCCAACCCGCTTCGAGCTACAACGACGACCTGCGCCTCGCCCATGTACTGGCTGACTCTGTCGACTCCCAGACCATGAGCCGCTTCAAGGCGCTGGACCTTCAGATTGAAACCAAACCGGACCTGACCCCGGTCACGGATGCTGACAAAGCAGCTGAAGAGTCCATCCGCGGCCAGCTGTCCCGTTCCCGCCCGCGGGATGCCGTCCTCGGCGAAGAATTCGGCAGCTCCGGGCACGGTTCCCGCCGCTGGATCATCGATCCGATCGACGGCACCAAGAACTTCGTGCGCGGCGTGCCGGTGTGGGCCACCCTGATCGCCCTCGTGGATGAGGGCGAGCCGGTGGTCGGCCTGGTCAGCGCACCGGCGCTGGGAAAGCGCTGGTGGGCCGCTAAAGGGGCTGGCGCCTACATGGGACGGTCGCTTGCGGCAGCCACCCGGCTGAAGGTTTCGAACGTGTCCAAGCTCTCGGACGCCTCCCTCTCCTACTCGAGCCTTAGCGGCTGGAAGGAACGCGGCAACCTGGATGAATTCCTGGGCCTCACGGAGGACGTCTGGCGGACCCGGGCCTACGGCGACTTCTGGTCTTATTGCATGGTGGCCGAAGGGTCCGTGGACATCGCCTGCGAGCCAGAACTGAACCTCTACGACATGGCCGCCCTGGTGCCCATTGTCACCGAAGCCGGCGGCCGCTTCACTTCGCTGGAGGGAGTGGACGGCCCCTTCGGCGGGAATGCCCTCGCCACCAACTCGATCCTCCATTCGGAGGTCCTCAAGCGCCTGAACCCGGACCTCGACGACCTCCTCTGACGCGCAGCGCACCCCCCCGGTCGCTAGGCGCGAGGGCGGCAGATCAACGCAGCGCCGAATGAACGCAGTGCCGAATAAACGACGGCGGACGCCCCTCCCAAGGGTGCGTCCGCCGTCGTTTGTTCGGCCGCAACGCCATTCTTCTGCCTCGCGTAACAAAGTGCTTAATAATTGCCGCAACTTTCCCGCGGCGCTGTCAATGTCCTAATCTCGAAACAGGTCACGAGTGCCAGCGCTAAACCCCGGTTTGCTGGCCGGCAACCCTCCATTCGCGGTGGGGTGCCCCGGGTGACGACCAGGCCGGTCCGGAACGGACCCGGCAAGCGCGGATCCCCGGAGTGAGGGGTCCCTTTACAGTGAGGTCCCCATGACTACTGCCACGTTCCCCGCAAACTCCGGAACCGCCCCCGCCCCAGCCCGTCTGGATGAACGGTTCAGCGTCGCCCGGCGCCCCCTCTCGGCCGTCACCGGCGCGGAGATCCAGGCTCCGCTGATCCAGGGCGGCCACGTCCGCTACGCGAACCTGGACTACGGCGCGTCGGCACCGGCACTGTCCGTCGTCTCGGCCTACCTCAACGAAATCCTGCCGTACTACGCCAGCGTGCACCGAGGCGCGGGCTACGCTTCGCAGATCAGCACGTCCGTGTACGAAAACGCGCGGAATATCGTCCGCGGCTTCGTGGGCGGCAGGCCGGACGATTCCGTCATTTTCACCAGGAACACCACCGACTCCCTGAACCTGCTGGCGGGCTGCCTGCCGGTGGCGGACGGCCGCCACACCGGTGAAGTGCTCTACCTGGACATCGAGCACCACGCCAACCTGCTCCCCTGGCAGGGCGTGCCGCACCGCAGCGTGGTTGCCGCGTCCACCCTGAAGGCAACCCTGGAGAGCCTGCGCACTGAACTCCGGCAGGGTGACATCAGCCTGCTGGCCGTCACCGGCGCCTCCAATGTCACCGGCGAAATCCTTCCGATCCGTGAACTGGCCGCTTTGGCGCACGAACACGGCGCAAGGATTGTGGTGGACGCGGCGCAACTGGCCCCGCACCGCCGCATCGACATCGCAGCGGACGACGTCGACTACCTCGCCTTCTCGGGTCACAAGCTGTATGCACCCTTCGGCTCCGGCGTCCTCGTGGGCCGGCCGGACTGGCTCGACGCCGGGACCCCCCACCTGGCAGGCGGCGGAGCGGTCCGCGAGGCCCGGCTGGATTCCGTCAGCTGGGCCACGGGACCGGCACGGCATGAGGGCGGCTCGCCCAACGTGCTCGGCGCCGCCACCCTTGCCCGCGCCACGCAGGTCATCGGCGCTCTGGAACAGGAGCTGTGGCACGCCCACGAGACCGCCATCCGGTCCTTCCTCGTGGAGGGGCTGCAGAGGATCGACGGCGTCACGGTGCACCAGATCTTCAGCGACACCAATGACACCATCGGGGTGGTCAACTTCTCCGTCGCCGGCTACGACGCGGGCCTTGTTGCGGCCTACCTCTCCGCCGAACACGGCGTGGGCCTGCGGGACGGCCGCTTCTGCGCCCACCCGCTGCTCAAGCGGCTGGGACTGCCCTCGGGCTCGCTCCGCGCAAGCTTCGGCGTCGGATCCCGGCTGGAGGACGCCCAGCGCCTGCTCGCTGGCATTGAGGAACTCCGCCGCACGGGCCTGGGCTGGGACTACGTTGTGGACGCCGGCCGCTGGGTGCCGGCCAACGACACCCGCAGCTACCCGGAATGGGCGCCCAATACCCCCGGCACCGCCGGCGCGGCGCCCTGCACCGACGACTGAGCGTTGGGCCTGAGGCCCGAGGACTGGGGACACGGTCTGTGCGGTAAATTCGAGGGGTAAGAATTCCAGCCTGCCCGAAGGAGATTGCACGTGGCACGGGGAGGCCCCAAACTGCACCACCAGCGCCGGCACGAGCTCGGCCAAAGCTTCCAGGACGGCGGTGAACACTACGACCGGGTCCGCCCAAGCTACCCTGGCGACTCTGCGGACTGGCTGATCGAAAGCGTCGGCGGGATGGCCGGAGTGTCCGACGCCGCTGACATTGGGGCGGGGACGGGCAAGTACACCGCATTGCTGGTGCAGCGCGGGCTGGCAGTCTCCGCGGTGGATCCTTCACCGGACATGCTCGCCCAACTGCGCCTCGTCCTGCCGGGAGTTCCAGCGACGGAGGGCACAGCGGAGGCAACCGGACTCCCGGACGCGGCGTTCGACGTCGTCGTTGTTGCCCAGGCCTGGCACTGGTGCGATCCCCTCCTGGCAAGCACCGAACTGTCCCGCATCCTCCGCCCTGCCGGCGTGCTGGGACTGGTGTGGAATCAGCTGGATACGTCCGTCCCGTGGGTCCACCGCTTGTCCCGGATCATGCATGCAGGGGACGTGCACAAGCCGGACTTCCGTCCCGCAATCGGGCCGGAGTTTGCCGGGCTTGAGAGCCACCTGACACGCTGGGAAGACTCAGTGACCACCGGAGACATCGTCGAACTGGCAAAGTCCCGCAGCTATTACCTCGCGGCCGGCGAAAGTACGCGCGCAAAGGTCCGCCACAACCTGGACTGGTACCTCCACGAGCACCTGGGCCATTCCCCGGCGGACACCATCGGACTTCCCTACCTCACCCAGACCTGGCGGGCGTTCAAAGCATGAGTGCCGCAGCCAAAGCGGTAGGCTTGGACTCGTGAAGACCAGCGCGCCCTCCTCCTCCATCGAGGACTACGTCAAGGTCATCTACTCCTTTACGGAGTGGCAGGACAAGCCCATCACGTCCTCGCAGCTGGCCCAGCGGCTTGGCGTCGCAAACTCCTCGGTCTCGGAGATGGTCCGCAAACTCAAGGACCAGGGCCTGGTTGACCACAAGCCGTACAGCGCCATCACGCTCACGGCGGACGGAATCCGCCTCGCGCTCTCGATGGTCCGGCGTCACCGCCTGATTGAGACCTACCTCGTCCAGGAACTCGGCTACAGCTGGGATGAAGTCCACGACGAAGCCGAACTCCTGGAACACGCAGTGTCGGATACCTTCATCGAGCGGATGGCCCGCAAGCTCGGCGATCCCCTGCGCGACCCGCACGGTGACCCCATCCCGGCAGCGGACGGCACGGTCCATATGCCGCACGCCCATCGGATGAGCGAACTCGACGACGGCCACACAGGCCGGATCACCCGGATCAGCGACGACAACCCCGATCTCCTGCGCTATCTTTCCGCGCAGGAGATCAATCTCGATGCCGACATCGAAGTGCTTGGCCGGAAACCCTTCGGCGGCGCACTGGTGGTCCGGATCGGCGCTGCCGGAGCCGGCCGCGAATTCGACCTCGCCGATGAGGTGTCGTCAGCGCTGTGGGTATACAGCGATTCACGCCACGCCGGATGCCGGCTGGCGGACGCCTGAATGCGTGCCGCCTGAATGAAGGCCCTCAGAAGCGCCGGCTGGCGTGCCTGGACGGCAGTCGCCCTCGGGGCTCTCGTGGGGACGGAACTCCGCTACGGTCTGGGCGTCCTCCTGCCCGAACCCCCTGGCGCGATCCCGTGGACCACCTTGGCCATCAACGTTTGCGGAAGCTTTGTCCTTGCCGCGCTCACCACGGTGTGGATGGCACGCCCCAGGACAGCGTTCTGGCTGCGGGCGGGGATTGGGCCCGGGCTGCTGGGCTCGTTCACAACTTTCTCCGCCGTGGTCTTTTCCGTTAACCAGGAGGCCCGTTCCGGGCAGCACGTGACCTGGCTGATCTATCTCGGCCTCTCGCTGGTTCTGGGTCTCGGTGCGGCCGCCGCGGGCTGGAAAGCAGGCAAGGCCCTGAGCGACCGGACAGGTGGATCATGACAGCGCTGCTGGTAGGAATTTTCGGCGTTGCAGGAGGCCTGCTCAGGTTCTCCGTCGACACGTACTTCGCGCACCGCGCTGGCGACCGCCGGCACTGGCCCTGGGCTACCCTGGTGGTCAATGTCATCGGGTCGCTGATCATCGGCCTTTCCCTGGGCGTTACCGGCAGGCTGGGGCTCGGCGGGGAATGGCATGCGGCGATCGCCACCGGGCTGGCCGGCGGGCTGACAACCTTCAGTTCCTGGACCACTGCCACCATCCGGCTGGTCAGTGAGGTGCGGTACGTTGCAGCTGCCCTGAACGTCACGGTCAACCTCGTGGCCGGGCTCAGCGCCGCCGCCGCGGGAATTGCCATCTCTGGCTGAGGCTTGCCGGCCGACAGCGTGTGGAGACCCGGCCTCTGCGCCGGAGTCCCGCCGTCGTGAACGAGGAGCGGCCCCGCATCCCGTATCGTTAAACGATGGTTACGCGACGTGAAGCAGCTCAAATCCTCGACATCCCGCTGGAAATGGCACACCGTCACGGTATCCCCGCCAGGCTGTCGGACGCCGAACTGTCCGAACTCCTGGACAATCCCCCGGCCTGGCTCGTCCAGTCCAAGGCAAACCGGACCGGCAAGCGGCCGGTCTGGGTCCAGCTGACCTGCGCGGTCTGCGGTTTCTCGGAAGCCGCCCGGCCCAAGAAATGGTGGCCGCCGTTCACGTATGTCTGCTGCGTCCATCACGCGGCGTCGGACCTGCCCCCGGTCCTGCCGGGTCTGGTCCGTAGTGAATACGAGGGCATCGGGAGCCGGTTCGTCGGCATCGTCGACGTTGAAGTGCCGGGTTCCTGACCAGTTACATTCGGGACAAAACAGGCGTACCTTACAAGCACGGGGCCTATTCGAGGGCCCCGACGTTAGGGAGGGCGACATGCCTGACAAATCGCCGCACCGGCAGGTTACCAAGAAGTCGGACAAGTCCATCAAGCAAAAGAGGGCCGAAAAGAAGTCCAAGCATGAGCTGGACACCCACGTGGACCCCGTCGCGCACATCAAGAAGCGCTGACCCGGGGCCGCGGACGGCCGCTGGAGAATGCCAGATCGGTGCCGAAAACAAAAGGCCGGAAGCTTACGCTTCCGGCCTTTTGCACGGGGTGGGACCGCGTTGCCGCTGTCCCGATGGTGGAGATGGGGGGAATTGAACCCCCGTCCGATGTCGTGTTGTCAGGGCTTCTCCGGGCGCAGTTTGCGTCGGATTTTCTCGGCCCCAGCTATCCTGCAAACGAGTAGCTGATCCGGGCCCAGTCATTTAAGAGTCCCGTTCACCCCAATGACGAAGGTAAACAGCAGTGGCTATCTTAATGACGCCAGGATCCGGGACGATAGCAATCCCGGGCTGACGGACTGTCTTACTGCTTAGGCAGCGAGAGCGAAGTCAGTGCGCGTTTGTTTGGCACTTATTGTTTTGCAGACAGCGTTTACGAGATAATTCTGCATCCTCGGCCCGCTTCACCTGTCGCGACTAACATCGTCGAAACCGATCATCCCCGTATTTTGTTACCAAACCGGTCAGGTTCCTTGCGGATTCTTTGCGGAATCCACGCCGTTCCTTCCCGGACTACCAATCATAACGCACTGCCGCCCGGAATCATTCCCCGACGTTCGCAGCCGCTCCGCGGCCAGGTTTAGCTGCGGTTCTTTTCGCGCATGACGCGCAGCGCTTCGCGCTTGTCCTGCTGCTCGCGGAGCGTCTGCCGCTTGTCGTATTCCTTCTTACCGCGGGCGACGCCGATCTCCACTTTCGCTTTACCATCCAGGAAGTAGAGCTGGAGCGGCACGATGGTGAAGCCTGATTCGCGGACCTTGTGCGAGATCTTGGTTAGTTCCTCGCGGTGCAACAACAGTTTGCGCCGTCTCCGGGCGGAGTGGTTCGTCCAACTCCCCTGGTTGTATTCGGGGATATGGATTCCCTCCATCCACAGCTCGTCGTTGTAGAACGTGCAGAACCCGTCAACCATGGAGGCGTGGCCCTCGCGAAGGGACTTCACTTCTGTCCCCATCAGGGCAATGCCCGCCTCGTAGGTGTCGAGGACGTGGTAGTCATGCCGGGCCTTTCGGTTGGTGGCCACTACCTTACGGCCACTTTCTTTCGGCACGGTGGAACTCCTCAGCTCTTGGTCTGGATGGTTGCCCCGACCGTTGAGGCTCGGGGCTATTTAATTCTACGGCAGCCGCAGGGCCTGCCTGTCAGAGCAGGATCATCGGATCGACGGCCTGGCCGTTGAGCCACGTCTCGAAGTGTGAATGGCAGCCGGTTGAGTTACCCGTTGTTCCCGAATAGGCGATGAGCTGCCCCTGGCTGACCTGCTGGCCCAACGAAACGACCACGCTGCTGTTGTGGTAGTAAATAGTGGTCAGCGAGTTGCCTTGGACAACGCCATGCGAGATCTTCACGTTGTTGCCGCCGCCGTCGTTGCTCCACCCCGCGGATACGATCGTGCCGGCCGCCGGGGCGTAGACCGGGGTCCCGCAGCTGGCACCAAAGTCGATGCCGGTGTGCATGTATCCGCCGGAGCCGTAGAAGTCGACCGTGCCGGGCGGCGTCGCACGCCAGCCGAAACCTGAGGTGATGGGGACGTCGGCCGAGAATGGGTGCCGCAGGCCGAAGGCCGAAGGCGGCCCGACCTGCGGAACGTAGGGCTGGGCTGCCTGGCCGGCTGCCCTGGCCGCCGCGGCGGCGGCCTCGGCGATGCGGCGCTGTTCGGCCTCCCACGCTTCGCGCAGCTTCCGGTCACGTTCGACGATTTCCGCAGCCACGGCATCCTGGGCTGCCTGTACCTTGGAGAGTTGGCTTTGGATGCCCGGCTTTGCCGCCTGGAGTTCGTTGTTGATGCGGGTGGTGTCAGCGATCAGCTTGTCCACCTGCTCCTTCTTGGCGGCGGCTTCATCCCGGGCGGCCTTTTCCCGGGCCAGCGCGGCATCCGCCTTGGCCTTGAGGTCCTTGATCTCCGCCTCAACCGCCTGCAGCCGCGCCTCCGAATTGACGTTCGTTGCGTTCTGCTGGGAGAGCTTGTCCATGGCGGAGTTCTGGCTCCGCATGGCCTGGTCTGCCAGGTCCATGGTGTCCGTCAGGCTGCCGCCGCCCTTGGAGCCAAAGAAGAGCGTGAGGTTCGAGGGAACCCCGCCGGACTTGTAGGCCTGGGTGGCGATCTGACCGATGAGTTTCTTGGTGTCGGCGATCTTCTTCTTGTCGGTCTCGAGCTGCTGCGTGATCTTGGCCTTGTTCTGCTGCGCCAGATCCACCCGCGCAGCCAGTGCCTCGACTTCCTTGACGGCACTCGCAACCCGGCCCTGGGCTTCGAGCAATGCCTGCTGTGCGGCCGGGAGCTGGCCCTGGTAGATCACCAGGTCGCCGGCTGCCTTGGCAATCTTGGCATCCACAAACTCGAGGGACTGCTGCACCCGGGCTGCCTCGGCTTCCAGCGCCGCCTGCTTGTCTTCCAATTCGTCCGCGAAGGCCACAGGGGTGGAGGCGCCCAGGCTCGCGGCCAGGAGCAGTGCGAGGGCAGCGCTGATGATGCGGCTTCCCCGTCCCGCGGTCCGGCGCCGGCGGGCCTTGCGGTCCAGATCTGTCATGGTCATTCCTTCGTTGGTATGCACAGCCTAGACCCGCAAATATCTACGTAAGGTCAAGAGAGACGAAATTCCAGCCAAAGTTGCGCCCAGGCCGAGCAGTGCCGGAGCCAGGATCAGGGTTTGCGCCGGCGAGATGAACGCCGTGTCCGGATACTGCTTTGACATGTATTCGCCGAGGAAGAAATGGGCCACGGCCCAGAGCGTGCCCGAGGCCAGCGCCGCTCCGATCACGGCGGCGATGACGCCTTCGAGGATGAACGGCAGCTGAATCACGGTCTTGGAGGCGCCCACCAGCCGCATGATTCCGGTCTCCCGGCGCCTGCTGAAGGCGGACAGCCGGATGGTGGTGGCGATGAGCAGGATGGCGCAGACGATCATCACGCCGGCGATGATGACGGCGACCAGGGAAGCCGCGTTCATCACCGAGAAGAGCCGTTCCAGGACCTGGCGTTGGTCGATGACCGTCTCAACGCCGGGCTGCGAGGAGAAGGTCTCACTGATGATCTGGTATTTCTCCGGATCCTTCATGTTGATCCGGAAGGAGGCAGGCAGCTGGTCGGGTGTCACCGAGTCAACGATCGGTGAGTTGGAGAACTGCTCCTTGAAGTGCTTGTAGGCGTCGTCCTTGGACTCAAACTGGAAGTCGTTGATGTACTGGGCCACGGCCGGTGATTCCAGCAGGGCGCGCAGGTTTTCCTGCTGCTCCGGCGTTGCCGTCCCGGTGGCGCAGCCAGCCGCCGTCGAGCCGTCACCGCATAGGAAGATGGCCACCTGGACCTTGTCGTACCAGTAGCCCTTCATCTGGTTGATCTGGAGCTGCAGCATGCCAGCGGCACCGACGAAGGTCAGCGACACGAAGGTGACCAGGATGACCGAGACCACCATGGACAGGTTGCGCCTCAGACCGCTGCCGATCTCGCTGAGGATGAAAGCCAGCCTCACAGTTCCTCCCCCGGCTGGGAGGAAAGGGGCCCGTCACCCGGGTCCGCTGCGGACCCGTCCGGGCGTCCGCTGGCGTCTTTGAAACGGCGGGACTGCCCCACAACCGGCATCATCGACGTGTACAGTGCCCGGGCTTCGTCGCGGATGACGATACCGTTCCTTAGTTCCACCACACGTTTGCGCATCTCATTGACGATGTCGTCGTCGTGCGTTGCCATAACCACTGTGGTGCCGTTCTGGTTGATCTTGTCCAGGACGCCCATAATTCCCATCGACGTCGTGGGGTCAAGGTTTCCGGTGGGCTCATCCGCCAGGAGGATCCCCGGGCGGTTGACCACGGCACGGGCGATCGCCACACGCTGCTGTTCACCACCGGAGAGCTCGTGCGGCATCCGGTGCTCCTTGCCTTCCAGGCCCACCGTCTTGAGTACTTCGGGAACAGTGTCCCGGATGATGCTGCGGCTCTTGCCGATGACCTGCATGGCGAATGCGACGTTCGCGAAGACGTTTTTTTGCGGAAGGAGCCGGAAGTCCTGGAACACGACGCCGATCCCGCGGCGCAGCCGCGGTACACGCCAGCTTGAAATGTTCGCGACGTTCTGGCCGGCGACATACACGGCGCCGGACGTAGCCCGGTCTTCCTTGAGCACCAGTCGGAGGAAGGTTGATTTGCCGGAACCGGAGGCGCCCACAAGGAACGCAAACTCACCACGGTCAATTTCAAGGTTGACAGAGTCCAGCGCAGGCCGGGCTTTCTGGTCGTAGACCTTGGTGACATTCTCGAAACGGATCATTGCCCTAAGAACCCTGCAGGACATGGCTTATGGAGCCCCGTACTGCAGCCGGTGCACGGGCTTTCTTTTGGGGGAAGTAGAGCTCCGGCTCCTCGACTATACGCACCGGCACCTGCAGAAAAGCTGGAGCTACCTGGCGTGTCGCGGGATTTCAGCCACCGAATGGAGCACCCCCGCCGGTCCCGACCCTAGTTGGCGGCGTTGCGGTTATCTGTCCGCCAGCGGATGCCGGCGTCGATGAAGTCGTCGATTTCGCCGTCGAACACCGCGGAGGTGTTGCCCACTTCGTGCTCGGTCCGGAGGTCCTTGACCATCTGGTAGGGGTTCAGGACGTAGGAGCGCATCTGGTCGCCCCATGAGGCCTTGACGTCGCCGGCGAAGGCCTTCTTTTCCGCGTCTTCCTGCTCCTTCTTGAGCAGCAGGAGCCGGGACTGCAGCACGCGGAGGGCGGCCGCACGGTTCTGCAGCTGGGACTTCTCGTTCTGCATCGAGACCACGGTGCCGGTGGGGATGTGCGTCAGGCGCACCGCCGAGTCCGTGGTGTTGACGGACTGGCCGCCGGGCCCGGAGGAACGGAAGACATCCACGCGGATTTCGTTGTCCGGGATCTCGATGGAGTCCGTCTGCTCGATCAGCGGAATCACTTCCACCGCCGCGAACGACGTCTGGCGGCGGCCCTGGTTGTCGAAGGGGCTGATCCGGACCAGGCGGTGGGTGCCGGCCTCCACGCTGAGCGTGCCGTAAGCATAGGGTGCGTTGACCTCGAAGGTGGCCGACTTGAGCCCGGCTTCCTCGGCGTAGGAGGTGTCCATGATGGTGGTCGGGTAGCCGTGGCGTTCCGCCCAGCGCAGGTACATCCGGAGCAGCATTTCGGCGAAGTCCGCGGCATCAACTCCGCCAGCGCCGGCACGGATGGTGACCACTGCTTCGCGTTCGTCGAACTCGCCGGACAGCAGCGTCACCACTTCAAGGTCCTTCAGGGACTTCCGGATGGACTCGAGTTCGGCGGCCGCCTCGCCCATGGAATCGGCGTCGTCCTCGTCCTGGCCGAGTTCGACCAGGACCTCAAGGTCGTCAATCCGGGAAACGAGCTTGTTGAGCCGTTCGAGCTCGCTCTGCCGGTGGGAGAGCCTGGAGGTGATCTTCTGTGCAGCGGCCGGGTCGTCCCAGAGGTTGGGCTCGCCTGCGCGCTCGCTCAGTTCAGCGATGTCTTCCTTCAGCTCCTCAACATTCGAGACGTTTTCGATGGAGGTGTAGGTGGCGCGCAAAGCGCGGATTTCTGCGGAAAAATCTATTTGAGCCATGGTCGTTAAAGCCTACGCTATGGTTCCTAGCCGTCCGGCACCGGCTCTGCGGCGCTACCGGACCAGTCGGGAGCGCGCTGTGGAGGTGGCCTCAATCCTGATCCCGTCCGGAATGAGGAAGTTCACGATTGGAGGATGCACCTCAGCGCTCAGCACAACGACGGCGGTAGAACCGTCGGGGCTCCCGGTGTCCGGCGCGACGGCTAGGCCGTCGAACCTGGCAAAGGCGCCGTTCCGGCTTAGGTAGTCTGCGGCGACGCTGCGCACCCGTCCGCCGTTGAGGACCGCGGACGGGCTGCCGCCGCCCGTCTCGACCTGGCCCAGCGTGTAGCTGTCGGCCGCTGCCACCGATGCCCCGTCTGCCGCGGACAGCAGCTTCTTGTGTTCAAGGTAGAGCGAAGAGGCCGCCATGACTGCGGTGCTTACCAGGAGCGCCAGGAGCACGTAGCCGATGATCAGGACCATCATCTGCCCGCCTTCCCGGCTTGGTTCAGTGTCACGGCGTTGGGACGCTATCGGAATCGCCCCACAATCTGCGTGGCGGAGGCGTCCAACCGACTTGCATTGAGCTGCATCGAGTCGCTGAACGGTACAAAAGGCAGCGGCACAGTGAGGTGGACGGTGATGGTGACGGCCGAGCCCGGGGCGAGGCAGTCCGAGGGCTGGCAGCTCGCGTCCATGCTCGCGTTGTCCGCCGTGTGTCCGTAGTCCGCCAGGGCAAGCATGACGGCCTGCTCGGCTGCAAGACGGCCGCTTTCTGCGTCGGGCTGGGCAACATACACCTTGGCGGCCTGGTCGGCCGCGCCGACGACAGCGAAGGCGCCGCCCTGGATCTGCCCCACGGTAATGATGAAATACACGAGGGGCACCATCAGGAGAAGGGCGAGGAACGTGAATTCGACGACGGCGCTCCCGCGCTCGTCAGAGGTGGCTTCCCCGCTCCCGGGCAAGGCTTCCCCGTTCCCGGCCAAGATCAGCCTGGCCGCGGTCCTACGGCTGGATGGCAGCATGGCCTCTCACCTCCAGAGCCTCCCGGGGACCGATCAGCCCGATCACCGGCAACGGCGCCCTGACCGTGACTTCGAGGGCGCGGATTCCCTGATAGGTGACCTCCGAGGTGGTCACGTCTTTAGCGAAGTCCGCGTTGAGCGCCATTCCGATGAGCTCGCTGGTGCGGTCCCTCGCGTCGGCCGCGTTCCGGTCGGCGAGCGTGCCGTATCTGGCCCCCGAAGCCGCAGCGTCGATCAGCGTGTTGCGGACATGCAGCACCAGCGTCAGCTGGATGATTGCCAGGAAGAACATCGTGAGAAGCCCGCCGACTAGAACGAAGTCCACAACGGCGGAGCCACGTTCCCGCGGGGACGTAGCATCGCGATCAGCCGGGTTCTCCGATGTCCGGCAAGCCGGATCGTCCGCCGCCGCGACCGCCGGGGGCATCTGCTAGTTTCCGACCTTGTTCATGGCCTGGTTGAACAAGCCTTCGAGGGCAGGTCCGGCCAGGGCCAGCAGTGCAGCCACGAGCACTGCCGACATCAACGTGATCATTACCCAGCCCGGTACGTCCCCTCGTTCCGGATGGTCCGCGCTCCGGGCAGGCCCACGGCTGCTGTTCTCGACGAACGCTGCCGTTGTCCGGAGCAGCAGGACGATGGTGTGGATGAGGGCCAGGGCGCGGATTCCTAGGTGTTTCATCGAGATTCCATTCTGTGGGTTCGGGCTGGAGTTCTTGTCCGGCGATCCGGGCGATCTTGATTCAGTCATAGTCCGAGGCTGATGGCGGCGAGGCCGGGAAACACGGCAAAGATGACCGTCAACGGGAGTATGCCAAAAACCAGCGGAACCATCATGGCGATCTCCTTCTTTCCGGCCGATTCCATCAGCTCACGTTTGGCGGTGTCGCGAACATCCTGCGCCTGGGCCCTGAGGACATCAGCAAGGGGTGTCCCCCGCTCCACTGCCACGATGATCCCGTCAACGAATCGCACCAAAGGCCCCAGGTCGGTCCGTGCCGAGAACCGCTGCAACGCTTCGACCAGCGGTTTTCCGGCCCGGGTTTCCCCAAGGACCAGCTCAAATTCGCCGGCGAGTTCGCCATGCGATGTCCTGCAGACCCTGTCCAGGGCGCCCGAGGCACTTTCGCCAGCGCTAACGGCAAGTGCCACCAGCTCGGCGAGGCTCGGGAACTCGGCCATCATCCGCTTTTCCCGCCAGCTGATCTGGGCGCCAAGCCAGTAGTCCCTGAACAGGAATCCGCCAAGGGCGCTGCCGAGGATGGCCACAACAGCGAGGAACGGATTGAACTGTCCTCCGGCCACTCCGACTAGCACCAGGCCCGTGGCAACGACGAAGGCCAGGACAGCCCACAGCAGCTGCTCTGCCCTGAAGTCGACGACAGACTTGCGGATTCCTGCCTGCGCCAGCCTGCGGCTCAACGCCGAGGACCCCAGGTTGAACCGGGTGAGGAACGAGTGCGCGTCTTTCAGCATCGGGCGCAGGATGCGTTCGAGGGGACCGAAGGGCGTGAGGTTGTCCGCAGGGGCCATGAGCAGCCTGGACTCCAGGTTCTGGGGCTTGAGTTGCGGTTCAATGCGCTCCGAAAAGCTCATGGGCCGCATGAATGGCAGCCGTACAACCAGAAGCCAGAGTCCGGCTCCGAGCAGGAGACCGTAGATCACGGCAGCGGCCGCGGGCGACGTCATCTGAGCACCCGCTCGTCCTCGGGAAGAGCCCCGATGCGCAGCATGACGGCGTAGCAGATGGCGGACACGACCAGCCCGCCGAGGAGCACCGCAGCCCCCATCGCCGTGTTGTAGGCGGCGACCGCTTCGGGTCTGGTGGCCAGCAGGACCATGACAATCCACGGAGCAGCCACTGCAAGCCGGGCCGCATTCACCGTCCAGGACTGCCGGGCTTCGAGCTCGCTTCTGGTCCGTGCGCTTTCCCGTAGGAATTCGCCCAGGGTTCCCAACAGCCGGCCCAGGTCGGAGCCGCCCACTTCGCGCGTGAGCCTCAGGGCTTCGACAATCCGGTCCGCGACGGGATCAGCAAGCCGTTCTTTGAGCCTGTTGAGGGCCGGATCGAACTGGCCGCCGGCGCGGTAGTCGGATCCAAAATCACGAAAGACGTGCCGCAGTTCCTCGGGACCCTTGTCACCCAGTTGGATCAGCGCCTCAGGCAGGGACAACCCTGCCCTGATTGCGGAACGAAGGTGGTCAACAACATCCGGCCAGAGCTGACGCAGCGTCGCCGTGCGTTTGCGGGCGCGCCACCTGACAACTGCCATCGGGAGCCAGCCGCCAAACAGGCCGAAGCAGGCCGAGATGGGCCAGGACCTGGTCACGGCGAAGAACACCAGACTGACGAATGCCCCGAGGCCAAGACACGTAGCTACCAAACCCAGCCCGGAGACGTTTTCGATTCCCGCTGCCCGCAGCAGGTCCCGGAGCCGACTGGAGCGGGGAGGGCGTTTGACGGACTGGGGCTGTTCCCATGCCGACCACCAGATAAGGAACAGACCTGCACCGAGAACCACGCCCAGCATGGGGGCCATCAGCGGACCTCCAGCAGTGCCGCAACGTCGAATCCCGCAGCGGCGAACTTCTCGACGGCGGGCATGGAGTTGGCCCTTGGCTGCAGCTGGCCGTCGACCATCGAGAAAACCATCGACGACTCGATGATGCCATTCTCAACCCGCCTGCCAAGGGAGAGGATCTCCGTCACCTGGCGGCGGCCGCTCGCGTGGCGGCTGCAGTGGACCACCAGATCAATGCATGAGGCGACCGTCGGCACTACGAACGCACTGGAGATGTTGTCACCGGCCAGCAGCGGAAGGGTGCACAGCTTGGTAACGGCGTCGTGCGCGGAGTTCGCATGCACAGTACACATGCCGGGCAAACCGGAGTTGAGCGCGATGAGCATATCCAGGCTTTCCGCCTCGCGGACTACGCCAACAACCAGGCGGTCCGGCCGCATCCTCAGCGCTTCCTTGACAAGCCTTCGCAGCGGGATCTCTCCTTCCCCCTCAAGGTTCGGCTGCCGGCACTGCAATCCGACAACATCACGCAAGGGAAACTGCAGTTCAAAGATTTCCTCGACCGTGATGACTCGCTCACGTGCCCCAATGCTGGCAGCCAGGCAGTTCAGCATGGTGGTTTTCCCGGCTTGCGTAGCCCCCGACACCAGTATGTTGAGCCCGCTGGCTACTGCGGCACCCAGGAACCGGGCCGACTGGGGAGTAAGGGTGCCCAGCTCCACGAGGTGGTCGAGCCGGCTTGCCTTGACCACAAACTTTCGGATGTTGACCGCCCAGTGGCGCCTCGTGACATCCGGGATAACAACGTGTAGCCGGGATCCGTCCGGGAGGGCGGCATCCACGAACGGCGAGGACATATCGAGGCGGCGGCCTGAGCTTTTCAGCATACGTTCCACAAGGTCCCGTACCTGCTGGTCCGAGAGACTAAGGGACGTGAGTTCAGATTCGCCGTTCCGCGCCACGTAAATTTCGCTCGGTGCGTTGATCCAAATTTCTTCGATGGCGGGGTCATCCAGGAGGGGCTGCAACGCGCCGAAACCTGCAACGGCGTCGTAAACGTGCCGGCGGGCGATATCCAACGGGCCGATCGGCGGAAGCGGTCCCATGAGCGCACGCTCGTCATAGTCGCTGACCGCCGCTTCGACCAGGCGCCTGACCTCGCCGGCCTGCCGAAGCGGGTCAAGGCCGCGGCGCCGGATCAGTTCGCGGACCTCGTCCTCCACAATTCGAACAGCATCCATGAGTTCCCCAATACGACTGCCGCCCCCGACTGAGGCAGTACAACTTAAAACTAAGGGGCCAAGACGTGTCGACCAAGTCATATCTTCGATCTGTGGATAAATCTGCGATGGCGATGATTCGAACTTTATCTATTTGAGCCTGTATTTCGTCACAGTTGTGGAGGGTCCCACCTGACTGGCGGCGGAAGAATAACCCATGCTTTGCAAGGCATCAGCCATTGCGGATTCGCCGGACTTTTCAATGAGAATTACCGTGCGGTACTGGCGGATCCGGTCCGCCGACGCCTTCACGTCGAAACGTTGGTTGAATATCCTCTTCCACTGGGCGGCGGTGATTCCGATGGTGGGGTCACCCAATCCGGCAAACGCCTCGGGGTATGCCTGGTACGCCAAGTCGCTGGCTGGACTCAGCACAAACGAATCTCCGGGTGTGCCAAGCTTTTGAACGGAGTCCGCAACAAAACGAAAATCGTCCTGACGATCACGTCCGTACTGGGTCCGTTGGCCCGCGTAGGACGGAACGCAGATGAGGAGAACGACTGCAACTGCAGACGCTATGGCGGCTTTGAGCTTTCGAGTTGTTCCTGTCCGCATTACCGGCAGCACTGCGGCCGGCGCCGCCGCCAGTAGCGCCATTGCGGGGAGCTCGAACGTCAAGTATCGCGGCAGGTAGTAGTTGCCACCCGAAACCAGTGACCCGACAATCACAACCGCGGCCGGACCAATCAGCCAAGGTATTGTTAGGCGCACAAGAAAATGCCGCCGACACAACACAACACCGATCGCCGCGGCCGTCCACATGAAAATCGCAAGTCCCACCATTGACAAATCCTCGCCCGGCGTTGGCACCGGCACGACTTGGCCGTCGTTGGCGAAATAGCCGTCGGCGAAAAACTGGAGGAATGTGAATTCGAAGGGAAAAGCGGGACCGACTTCGCGAATCCACGAGATCTGGAACTGCTGCCGGCTGGCTGCAATTCCTACATAGAGTGCGGGCAGAAGCCACCCTAGGGACGCCGTCAGCATGCCGCGCCACTCCTTGCGCAACATCCGGTCCCAGAGAAGGGATACGGCGTGCGCAAGCAGGAGTAAGACGCAATAGAAAGACAAACTAACAGTGACGATTCCAACCACTAAGTAGGCGGCCCATTTGATCCGTCGCGGATTCTCACGGATGGAGACCAGAATATACGTAGCGGCCACAGCGCCCAGGAGGGTCAGAGCGTAAGACCGGGCATCTGTCCCCACGTATTGTGTCCGCGGCATAACAATCAGGAGCGCCGCGGCAAACAAACCGAAGGATGTGCTGGCCAGTTTCCGCCCAAGCTCAACCAGCAGGACGGCAGCGCAACTGATGGCGATCAGGCTGGGCAGGCGAAGTGCCAGCTCCGAAAAACCGAACAACCTTGTCCAGCCAAACATCAAAAAGTAATAGGCTCCATGAACCGCGTCCACCGTCCCCAGCAGGGCGGACAGGTCCGGCAATTCCCGCCTCACGGCGCTAAGTGTTGCCGCCTCATCCGTCCAAAAACTCGGTTGCCACATGCCAAACCCTGAGTAACAGAATGCCAGCAACCCCATAGCCCAGGACCACTTAGAGAACCGATTGCCAGCGCGGTCCAGCGCGACCCGGCTGAAGCCTTTGCCTACGGGCCTGGCTCGATGAACCCTGCTCAGGATGGATTCACCTGGTTGAAGCGCTGCTCAAGCACGGGAGCCACTGACTTGATGTAGCTGCGTGAGGCATGATCAGCGTCAAAGAAGACATGTATTCCACCGATCGCCGCGTAGCAACGCTGGTCGTCACAGAACTGATCGGAAAGATCCAGCACGTGCACTTGATCACTCTTCATGGATGTGGCAGCTTCGGCCAGCGGGTCCGGGGGCAGCGCTTCCTGTCTTGCGTTAGCACAAGCCAAGGCATTGTCCCGGTTCATCTGCAGGCACTCTGCCGGGCTCTTCCTAAGAGTCAGCGGGGTGTCCCTGAGCACAAAAACCTTGGTGCCGGCAGCAGTCCAATCCTTCACACGGTTTGTTGCAGCGTCCCGGTACTGCTCCAGTTGGGAGCGGCCCGTACCGTCGTCGATTTTCTCCTTGGCAGCGAAAGACGAGAGGAAGACGTACTGTGGCTGTTCCTGTCGGATGCGATCAGATACAGCGCTTGCCCATTGCCTGCAACGCTGCTGGTTGTTGGGGTCGCGGTTCTCCACGTCCATAAAGGCAACACGGTCAACGTCCACCAGGGGGCAACCACCCATAAGGCTCTCGCGAATTCGCCACTTGTGTTTTCGTCCCAGTTCGTAGACTGCCACCTTCCACTGTTCCGCGTGGGAGTCGCCGGCGAGCCACACCGTGGCAGTCGGTTTGCCCGGGGCCGCAAAATCGCAGTCCCGCAGAAGCTTCATGTCTTTAACCACGATGGGGTCCGGCGCCGACGAGCATTCGGGTGTATCAAACCATGGCGCTTCATTCTGACCGACATTTGCAACCTCGGGCGGGCCGAAGGGATCAGGACACTCGGCGCCGGCGATAAGGCTGCCCGCACCGTAGCAACTCCCGCTAGCGATGTTTGCAAGCTGGCGTTCCGCCTTCTCCTGCGCTGCCTGCGTCGCGACCAGGAGCGCTCCACAGAGCGCCACGCACACTGCCATCGCCCCCGCGGCGGCAAAGAAGGTGGACTTCGCCGGAGACTTCGGGAAGAGTGCTGCCCGGCCCGGATCTTCCACGAACTTCTTTGTGGCAGCGGACAGAAGCAATGCCACAATCAGGATTCCGGCACGGTCGGGGGTAGTCAGCGTTCGGTCCAGCACCGCCGGCGCAAGGATGATCAGCGGCCAATGCCACAAGTAGAGCGAATAGGAAATGTCGCCGATGAACTGTACAGGCCTGGCAGCTAGCACCGTATTTGGCGACCAGCGGGGCGAGTGGGGGCCGGAGGCAATCACGAGCACAGTTCCTGCAACAGGGACAAGAGCTGCGAATCCGGGGAAGTACGTCGTCTCGTCGAAGGTGAAGGCCGCATATGCAACGAGGAAGTACCCGGTCCACTGGCCTGCACCCCGAAGGGTAAGTCCAAGGGCACCAAGTGGGCCGGAAGCGCCCCCTGTTACCAGCAGGCCAACCAATGCTCCAGCTCCGAATTCCCAAACCCTTGCCGGGGTAACGAAGTACGCCTGGCTCCGGTTCGTGAAGGTGAAGTAGATGCAGAAGATCAACGCCAGTAAGCTGACAAGCGCCAAACCCAAAGTCATGATTCGGCGGGTCCTCAACCGCAGCTTTCCGGCCAAGGCAAAAAGGCCGAGCAGGAGCAGCGGCCAGAAGAGATAGAACTGCTCTTCCACGGACAGCGACCAGAAATGCTGCACTGTTGACGCGGCGTCGTTGTGCGCAGAGTAATCGATGGATTTCGCGGCCAGCGCCCAGTTCTCGAAATAGAGGACTGAGGCGAACGTTTCTTGGACAATCACCGCCCAGCGGGAAAAGGGCAGAAATATCCACGCAGCAACCAAGCTGGCGGCCGCTACCAGCAAGGATGCCGGCAGCAACCGTTTAGCCCTACGGGAATAAAAGGCCCCGAGCCGTATCGAACCGGACCTGTTCAGTTCTCGTACCAGGTGCTGGGTGATGAGATAGCCGGAGATCACAAAGAAGACATCAACGCCCACATACCCGCCAGGCATCCGACCCCCCCACAGGTGGTTGAAAACGACTAGTGCAACAGCAATAGCCCGCAGTGCTTGGATGTCCTTCCGGGTTGCGCTGGTTGCCATTTCGGCGCGCCGACTTGCCCGCGTAGCCGTAGCCGTGACTTGCTGTGCCACGCATTCTCCTTTTGCTCAGTGTCCGGCCGGAAGTGGGTGATGACAGTCACCATTTATTTGGTTAGCACGTGTTCGCCGGTTCGCGCCGTTAGCCTACCGTGACGAACCGAGGCAGGCGGGCGGGCCCAGCGGCCAATAGTCAAAAGGCTTTCCGGTCATCGCGGGTCCTGGGCCTGCATCCTGCGTTCGAAACCCATGGAACACGGAGCCTTGTCACTGCCAGCCGATTCTACCTGCTCGCTCCCCCACCTACTGCTTTAGATGAAGCTGCTAGGTACTTCTAGAGGCTTTGCAGCCTGCGTAGATAGAAGACTCCTGCCACAAGACCCACCGCGCAAGTGGCAATTGCGCTCCCGATGCCCCAGCCGATGGAGTCCGGCAACAGCAGCATGAGGAGAGTAACGCCGACAGCGCCAGCCATGCCTTTGAGCATCAGTGGCAGGTTAACCAGTTCGCGGTCGTAGCTCCGGACTACTAAGGCGTAGACAACGCCAAGGAGCAGATACGCGACGACTTTGATCACACCCACGAGCAGCAGATTCCCGCTTCCGGCCGGGAAGAATGCCAGTCCCAGACCGACAACTGCGATGGCCGGCGTAACGACAGCCATCAGTCGCGTCTTCCCAATGGCAAACAACTGGGACGTTGAAACGAGGAAAACCACGTATCCGTAACCCAGAAGCGGCAGGATCCGTGCCAGCAGGAGGAGGACCGGCTCTGGATCGTTGACCAGCACGTGAGTTGCAAACACCGCAACGCCGCTTCCCCCGAGCGTCAGCATCAGACCAATAAAGACGGCCTCACGCTGCACCTTTGCAACCTGCCCGGTTGTATCCAACCCCCGATGAGAAAAAATTGTCGTTTGCCACACATTGGAAAGGGCCATGATGACCGCAAGTGGACCCAAGGCCAAGGGCATCACTGCGTTATATCGTCCGACCAGTTCCTCGCCGCGCAACAATGTAATCAGGATCGACTCGCCTTGCAGCATCAGCACGAGCGCGATGCTATGCGGCAGCACCGGCAGGGACGTTCTCACTGCGGACCTAATGGATTCACGATATTTCAGTGGTGCTCCGGGCTTGCTGAGCGCAAGCCCCGCCAGCGAAGCCAGCAAAACGCACACGGCGAAACTCGCCATGTACACCGTCGCCGTGGGGGCGATTATCAGGATGGCTGCGAGGCCCGCGACGTGTCCCAACACCGTGGCTACAATCGTTATCACTACGAACGCCAGGGCTCGGTGCTGAGAACGCAAATAGGCGAGGGCCATTTGCGTAATGCCGTGGAGGCCGATTATTCCTATGGAAATCAGGTAAGCAGAGACATCTCCCAGGGACCCGGTAACGGACGCAATGACGGCGAACAGCAGACCAGCCACGCTGGCACCGACAATGCTGAGTCCGACGCCGAACCCGTTCAGGGAACGCGCCCGCTCGGGTCCCCGATCAGGATCGAAGTACATCGTGCTGAGGACCATCGGGAGGCCCGCCGAGAGTGCAATCAGGCCAATCGAAATGAAAGACAGGGAGAAACTCACCTGTCCCCACTGTTGAGGGTCCAGCAAGCGTATGGCGAACGGCTGCACTGCTACGGCACCAATGCCCTGGGCGACGGCGGCAACGAGATAGAGAAGACGGTGGTGTGATGGAACTGCCACCGGTGACGTCTCGCCGGTCAGCCGCGGTTCAGTAGTCATCTACTTGGCCATGTCGAAGGTCCGCCGGACATGCCAGAGATAGAGCTTGGCATACAGTGCCGGGAAGACTTTGATGAGCATTCCGGACAGGCCCAGGTGCGGCGCAGCCAAGGTCACGTCAGCAAGATCCCTGAACGAGAGTTCCTCACGAACGTAGCGCACAATCCTGTCGACGCTTTGTTTAGGGCTCCCCGCAAACAGCCCGCCCGAAATGGTAAGCACGCCCAGAAATGTCCGCAGTGTATTCCAGGAACGCGTCTTGACCTTTGCCGCCAGATCCGGGTTCAGACCTTCACGGACGCAGGCCAGCGGACCGTCGACAAATTCCATCGAGGGCTCTTGGCTCCAGGTGAGTGACTGGCCTTGGACGTGGTAGACGTAGACCGGTGTGGACACTATGCGTACCTTGCGGCTATACGAATAGGCAATGGAATTAACTACGAGGTCCTCATAACGGACCAGGTGGTCCGGAAACGAAAAATGGTCAAAAAGCGAGCGGCGATAGACCTTGGCATGGAGGAAGTTCCACAGCTTGCCCTGCAGCGCCGCGTCCACAGTCTCCAGTCCAGTCAGCAGCCCCTGCGCAGAGTCCGGCCTTGGATACCGGCGGCCCGCCGGAGTCTGCGCCACGTGGGCAGCGACGACTATGTCGATGCCTTCCGCAATGTTCGCTTCCATCGTGGCGAGATAGTTTGAGAGCAGCTCGTCGTCACAGTCCAAAAAACCCACGAATTCGCCGACCGCCTCTGCAACGCCAGCGTTCCTGGCCGCACTCGGACCTCCGTTTCGCTCCTGCCTGATGAGCCGGATCCGGCCGTGCCCTTCTGCATCGACGAGGGACTCGACCAAGTCACGGCTGTTGTCCGTGGAGCAGTCATCTACGACCAGCAACTCCCAGTCGTCGCGACCCTGCGCCAGCACACTCCTGATGGCACGCTCCACCGTCGCGCCTCCGTTGTATAGGGGCATCACGAAGCTGGTCCTGATCGGCATGGAGTGTCCTTACTTATCGCTCACGGAACGGATCCCACTTAGGGTCGACGGCCCTGCCCCGGCATCCGCGGCAGCATATCTACTCTACCGGTCTCAGTACTTAGCCCCTTCGCGCTGCAGCTTTTGTCACTCCAGCAACCCTAGTAACACACGCAACAGGAGTGTTATCTTAGATCAGCTATTCGGGACCGTTGACGTGGTCGACGCAACCGCCACTGCCCTACCCTGATCCCGACGGTCAATCCGAGTTCGCACGGTTACCCTGGGGAGCCCGTTCCGGAGTTGTATATGAATAAGTCCAAGCACAAAATGCCAAGCTTGCACTCGGAAGGTGCGGCGCGTAGGCAGATCGCCGCAATGCTATCGACAGCATTCACGGCCGTGGCCATTGGGCTCGCAGGGACCCTGATAGCGGTCCCCTCCGCCACCGCGTCGCCACTCCCGTCGCCCTCCCCCTCGGCCACAGCGTCAGCATCGCCTACAGCGGACTCAGTCGCCACCGCAGCGGCACCGACTATCCCGGCGTCACCTGAACCAACTCCGACGGCGACGGCGACGCCCACGGCGACAGCGACACCCTTGCCAACCGATAGCGCGCCCAATCCGAATCCCGACCGTTCCGGCGTCATGCCTCTCTCTCCTGCCGACGCTGCCGCGCTTGAAGCCGAGATGGGTCAGGGAGGCGGATATATGGGTGTCGGAAAGCGGGCTGCATCGGACCCTGGTCCGGGATCTCCTTTGCCGGGCAAGAGCGCTCTGCTAACCACAGAGGCTTTTAACACCTGGAAGCCGGCCGGCATCCAGGGTGTCGATGTCAGCGGCTGGCAAACCGGCATTGACTGGGACTCACAGTTCAACCAGGGAGCCCGTTTTGCGTACGTGAAGGCTACAGAGAGCACCACCTACACCAACGACGAGTTCTCAAGCCAGTACACGGGCTCCCGGGACGCAGGCATGATCCGCGGCGCATACCACTTCGCCACACCAAGCACTTCGTCCGGCACTGAACAGGCCCGCTATTTCGTGTCACACGGTGGCGGCTGGTCGGCGGATGGTATGACTCTTCCGCCCCTTCTAGATATCGAGTACAACCCCTACAGCACACTGGGTAACCTGTGCTACAACATGTCCCCCAGCCAGATGGTGAACTGGGTACGCGATTTCTCCAACACGATCGTCGCCTTGACCGGCCGCAAACCCGCTATCTACACCACCACGGACTGGTGGAAGACCTGCACAGGAAACAACGCAGGCTTTGCGGACCACCCTTTGCATCTGGCCAGTTACTCGACCAGTCCCGGAGTCCTTCCCAGCGGCTGGACGTTTTACAGCATTTGGCAGTATTCACCGGATGGCCCCTATGTCGGGGACTCCAATGTCTGGAATGGAACCTATGCCCAGCTCAAAGCCTTCGCGTACGGGCGTGCCCTGAACGCCGGGGAAAGTGCCATTTCCAGCCTGGCAGAAGGTATGCCGATTGGGGCCCCCGCGGGCACGATTGTCTGTGGGATAAGAGACAACGGATGCTACCAAGGCTTCCGCAACGGAGAAGTGCTGTGGTCCCCTGCGACCGGCGCGCGGGTCTCGCGCGCGGGTGCCATTCGCTCCCTATACCGCCTAATTGGGGCGGAGAACAGCTCAATGGGCTACCCCGCCAGCGGTGAACAGTGCGGGCTCAGGGACGGCGGCTGCTATCAGATGTTCCAGGGCGGCGCCATCATGTGGTCCCCGCAAACGGGCGCCCAACTCTCCCGCCATGGGGCCATTCGCAATGCGTGGGCCGCCGGAAATTTCGAAAACGGGGTTCTAGGCTATCCGACAAGCGGTGAAATCTGCGGTCTCAAGAACAACGGTTGCTTCCAGGCCTACCAGAATGGCGCCATCCACTGGAGCGCCGACGTTGGCGCCCACCCTACCCGCAGTGGTGCCATCCGCAATGTGTGGGCCTCCAGCGGCTACGAAACAGGTGTGCTGGGATATCCGACAGGTACCGAAACCTGCGGGCTCAAAGACGGCGGCTGCCTCCAGTCGTTCGAGAATGGCCAGGTTCATTGGACTGCTACAACTGGCGCGAACCTCACCCGCGGCGGTGCTATCCGTAGCCTTTGGGTTTCGACGCGTTCCGAAGAGGGAGTGTTGGGCTATCCCACCGGCGCCGAAGCCTGCGGGCTCAAAGACGGGGGCTGCTACCAGTCCTTCCAGAATGGACAGATCCACTGGACGGCCAAGACTGGGGCCCAGTTGACACGCAACGGTGCCATTCGGAACGTCTGGGCCGGCAGCGGCTACCAAGACGGCGTGCTGGGCTTCCCCACAGGTATTGAGACCTGCGGGCTCAAAGACGGCGGCTGCTACCAGTCCTTCCAGAATGGACAGATCCACTGGTCGCCTGCTACCGGAGCGCACCCCACCAGGGCCGGTGCAATCTCCAGCTACTGGGCACAGTCCGGCTGGGAAAACGGACCGTTGGGATACCCTACAGGTAGTGAAACATGCAAGTCCGGCGGCGAGTGCTATCAGTTGTTCCAGAATGGGACCCTGCAATGGACGCCGATAAATGGAGTAACACGCCGCTGACGTGGCCGCTGGCCCCGATGGTTGCCAGGGTCATTCACTTCAGAGACAACGACGGCGGGCCCCCTGTCGGGACTGCCCGCCGTCGTGGTTTATCCAGACTTTTCTTGATGTGCCCCGATCAGGGGCGGAAAGCGTGCTTGACCAGTTTGCCAAGGCCGGGCCACATCCGCTTGCTAACCACCTTTGGGGTCAGCGACACGGCGTTGAGCCGCGACGTCAGATGAAGGCGGGCAGCCCGTGCCGCCTTAGTCCAGCCCAGCTTGGAAAAGTCCCGGGCGCACTCGTCGAAGAAAGCTCGTTCCTCCGCGAACCTGCGTCCGTCGAGGGCACGCACAGAGGAATCCGACTCCCTGTGGCGGCGGTACTGGAAGCAGACGGTGTCTGTCACGAGCATCTTGCCTCCGTCCATGATGATGTCCATCGCCAAGGCAATGTCCTGCACTACGTTGTACTGCTCGCGGAAGTCGTGTTTCAGGATCGCGTCGGCGCGCCACGCGACAGACGGGAAGTACAACCAGTCCCCCGTGATGAGGCTTTCGGCAATCGGCTCGCCGGCGATGATCGCCTCGGACGAGCCCCCGATCGCCAGGCGGCGCAGTCCGGCTTTGACCTTGTCCCCCAGCGGCTCGTAGACCGCCCCGTTCTCGTCAATGACCTCGACGCCCGGCTGGACAATCTTGATCTCCGGATTTTGGAAAGCCTTGCGTACGGTACCCACGTAGTTCGGCAACATGATGTCGTCGGCACCCATAACAACCACGACGTCGTGCTGCACAAGCCCGAGGCACTTCTTATAGTTGCCGTTTGCGCCGAGGTTGACTTCGTTGCGGAAGTAGCGCACTCGGCCGTCGGAATCAACGAGGTTCTGGAAATAGGCCGGCAGGGACTCATCCAGATAGCCATCGTCGACGATCGTCAGGACAAAGTCTCTGTCCTCTTGGCCAAGTACCGAGTCGACGGCAGCCTTCATCATCGCCACGTCGCCGTAGTAGGGCAGCATCACATCAATGGTCAATTTTTACTCTTCTCTGGAATTACTGGTCTGATCTGCAACATGGTCTGCGGTCGGAGGACGCAGGCCCTCCGACTTCCCGTCAGAAAGCCGCGCGATGGAAGAGCGCAGGATCGCCACTTCTTCGGCGAGGATACGCGTCTCGTCTTCTAGAATGGTCAGCTCGCGGGAAACGTGAAGTCCTACCCCCACCAGCAGCACAATGGACAACGCGAACAGCAGGTTTGCGGGAACACGAACACCGACAACCGACGCAGCAAAGTCCAACATGCTGGGAAAAAGTCCCAGCACAATCGTCAGCCCGCCAACCACGAGCCAGAGCACCGCATATTTTTCGCGGAGTTTGCCCACTCGGAGCATCAGGAGAACGGCCAGAACCATCCCAATGGACGTGGCCAAAGAAAAAGCAACACTCACGCGGGAACACTTCCTTCTCCGGCGATGTCGCCCGGCCGGGGTGTAGCTGTATCGGTCTGCACGCGTGGCCTACGACGCGCCAAGGCAAAACAAAGAACAAGTCCCGAGCGTGCAAGGTAGATCATCGCTTTAAATGGACTGTGACTGGGCGTTCCTGCCTGCCGCACCTTCATCTCGACGGGGATCTGCACGACCCTGCAGCCGGACTTTATCGCCACCACCAGGGAGTCGATCGTGTCGCCCAAATACTCCGCAGGGAAATGGTCTATGTACTGATGCAGCGCCCGTTCGTTCGCCGCCCGAAAGCCTGACGTGACGTCGGTCAGCGGCGTTTGCGCAACTTTCGAGATCACCCTGGCGAGGACCGACATGGCCCACCGCCGCGGGCCTTTGGCATCATATGATCCGCGGCCGGCAAAGCGCGCACCAATTGAGATATCTGCGGTTTCCAGTCCGGCTAGTACCCGGTCAATGTCGTGGGGATCGTGCTGGCCATCTGAATCCACTTGGATGGCGGAGCTGTAGCCGTGGCGGATGGCATACTTGAAACCGGTCCGCATGGCACCCCCGACACCCAGGTTGAAAGGTAGCCGAAGAACCGAAGCGCCTGCCTGTTCAGCGATGGCGGCGGTGTCGTCGTGCGACCCGTCGTCGACCACGAGGATGTCATGCTGGGGAACGACGCGGCGTACTTCCCTGACCGTATTACCGATTGCTTCGGCCTCGTTCCAAGCAGGCATGATTATCAGCGTGCCGGACCGCGTCTTGTTACTCATGGTTTGTAACTATAGCAAGGGGCCCGGTGCTCCATACGACGGCCTGACCATGGCCCAGAGACGTAACCTGCATAATTGTACGGTTGACAACACACAATGAGGAGCCTTGATCGATGACTTGGTGGCAGACCGTACCGACTTTTGCGTCGGCGGCATTGATCTATTTCTTGCCGGGACTGTCCATACTGGCGGCGGCGGGAGTTCGCCGCCTCAACCTCGTTGCTCTGGCGGCCCCTGTTTCAACGTCAGTAGCCGCTTGCGCCGCCGTCGTCGCTCCTTACCTGCGTTTGCCGTACACACCTCTGGTGTATTTCGCTATAAGCGGTGTCCTGGCGCTCCTGACTCTGGCTGCCCGATGGTGGTGGGTCCGCGAGGGAAAGACTGTTGGCTCGCTGGCGGACAACGGCCCACTCAACGCCGGCGATCTTGGGAGGTGGACCGCTACCTGGGCCGTTCCGCTGGGCCTGGTTTTCGCCGCGCTGCTGATTGGCAGGCGCTTCGTGACCGGTTTCGGAAGCCCTGAAAACTTCTCGCAAACCTTTGACAATGTGTATCACCTCAACGCGGTGCACCACATCGCACAGACGCAGAACGGTTCGTCCCTGTCGCTGGGCAACCTCACCGAAGCCTCCAGCTATTTTTACCCCGCAGGCATGCACGACATGATGGCACTCCTCCAGATGCTGACGGGCAGCCCCGTTCCCGTCGTCGTCAATGTTGGAACAATAGTGATTGGCGCCATTGTCTGGCCGCTCGGTTGCATGTTCCTGGTTTCCAGGCTTGTGGCCTACCGCCCAGTGGCCCTTGTTGCAGCCGCAGTACTCTCGGCGGGCTTCAGTGCATTCCCGTACCTGCTCATCGGTTTTGGCGTCTTGTATCCAAACAACGCCGCCATAGCACTGCTGCCGGTCATTCTGGGACTGGCGGTGGAGATGCTGGGCATGTCGCGGAGCGCGCCTTCCTCGTTCATTGCGCCCGCCGTTGCCTTCTGCGCGGCCCTGCCGGGGATGGTTCTCACGCACCCCAGTGCCATGGTGGCGCTTCTGGGGTTCCTAGTGCCCGTACTGTTGGGCCGGCTGGTCAGGGTCTTCTTCGAATGGAGAGAAGGAAGCTCACCCAAAACGGCAGTCATTCGTTGGGCCGTAGTATGTACCGCATACATTGCGGCAGTAACCGCCGCCTGGATGGTTCTTCGTCCGGGCCTTGGCGCGGCACCGTGGCTGCCTTTCCAGTCGAACGCTCGGGCAATTGGTGAAATCCTGGGCAGTGCACCGATGGGCACAACTACCGCATGGGTCCTCGCCATCCTCACGGTCATCGGCCTGTACGTCATTGCCCGCACGCTGCGGCGCACATGGTGGATCCTCGGAATGTACCTGGTGGCCGCACTTTTGTACATGGTCGTTTCGAGCTGGCCTCCCGGCGCATTCCGAACGTTTCTGACGGGGGTCTGGTATAACGACAGCTTCCGACTGGCGGCCCTGTTGCCCGTTGTCACCTTGCCTATTGCTGTATTTGGCGCCGAGTGGCTGCTGTGGCGCATTCGGGCCTTGATGGACAATGCTTCAACGCTCCTGCCGGGTATCGGCCGTGCGTCCGCAGCCCCCATTTCGGATCTCGGCGAGGCGCGGCCTCCTGCTGTCAGCAAAGTGGTCGCCGTATGGGTGACGCTCGGACTCTTGGGCCTAGCCGCACAAGGTGGCACCCTGTCGCAGGTCCAGGACAGGCTCCACTCGATATTCGACATCACGAAGACGTCCGACCTTGTGGACGAGGATGAAATGAAGATTCTCAAAGAGGTGGGCGCCAAGGTGCCGGTCGACGGTGTCGTTGTCGCCAACCCGCTTACGGGCGGCTCATTGGTCTACGCACTAGCGGACCGGCAACCCCTTGCGCCCCACATTTTCGGTGAACGCACGGAAAAAGAGCAGCTCTTGCTGGACCACTGGGACGAGGCCGCCTATAACAAGGATGTTTGCCCTGCCATCAGGGAACTAAACGCGTACTGGGCGCTGGATTTCGGCACTAAAACGGTCATTCCGACCGAGGACCCGTTCCCCGGCCTGGCCGACGTAGCTGCGGGCACTGCAAAGGACATCGAAGTCTTGGCGACTTCAGATGAGGCCCGCTTGGTCCGTACTACGGCGTGTGACTAAGTTTCCCTGAAAATATATGTGGGCTCCGCAAGGTCTTGCGGAGCCCACATCTATGTTTAGCCGGGTCTTGATAACCGGGACCGGCTGCCCTACGGCCTGCGCTTCGTCTCGTAGGCCGCCCGTGCCAGTTCGGGCAACACTGTGAGAGTCGCCCATTTAACTCCAAGTGGCGATGCTTCCACCAAGGCGAGGGCATCGTCGGAGGTCTTCACGAGCACGAGGGCGTCCCGTTGGGCGCCTGGAAGGTCGTCGAGAACCCCATCTTTCAAGATGATCTTCTTGTCCGATATGACAGAGACAACATCGATGTCGGCTTCAAGTTCGCGCGCCCGCCTCGCTTCCCAAAGAACCGGACCGGTTCCCGCTTCGACACGTTTCCGATTGCCTCCTTCCACCACTTTCGCCAAGACAGGGGCTGGCACAACGCCGAAATCCTTGAGGATTCGAACGGGGTTCGACTCCTCGTCATACACTTCGAAATCGGCGCCTGGTGCCAGACTTGCGCCTAGATAGAGGAACGTTGAACCATCAAGCACATCGTAGCTGGACCTTGCTTTTGTGATGCCCTCTTCGACTTCCTCGATCAGCCTCTGCGCCCCTTGGGGTTTGCCAATCGCCGTACCGACCATCGTCGTCGTCGTGCGCCAATCCGTCCCAAAGGGAGCGCCCGGATAAGCAACTACCGGGGCTATCTCGCTCAGTTCATCGTATTGTTCCCTGGTCAGACCGGAATTAACGGCGAGAATCAGATCCGGCTTGAGCGATTCCAACTCTTTCAAGGGCGGTTCCTCGCTGTCCCTGTACTGTGCGGGCATTACGGCATTCATCGCTGTGACAGCCTTGTTGAACCAGAGGCTAACCCCGAATCCGCGCAATTCATACTGCGGCACCGCTGCCGGGACGACTCCCAAAGCGATGCAGACGTCCTGACTCGCGTAGCCCAGGGTAGCGATTCTCTTGGGGGCGGACTTGATGGTTGTGGAACCGAAGGAATGCGTCAACGTAACGGGAAACGTAGATGTCTCCCCCTGACCGGAAGGTCCATCGGGCTGGCCGAGGCAGCCGGACAGCAGAAGCGGCGAAGCTGCCGCTGCTATTAGGAATGAACGGCGTCCCATGCTCTTTGCGGAGCCGGACATGTGTTCCTGCATACTGTTGTTCTCCCGTCCTTCCCCCATTGCGGAGGCCCGCCCAAATTGGGCAACTTGCTAATTCTAATGGGGATCAGCAGCCGACCGGCGGCTCACAGGGCCCTTGAACGCTCACGGAGTTCAGCGACAACCTCGTGGACATCGCCATCCATCACGACGTGGCCGTGCTCGAGCAATACGCCACGCTCACAGATCGTGGCCACAAGGTCAAGGTCGTGGCTGACTACGAAGAGCGTCTTACCCTTGGCGGCAAGTTCCTTGATCTTCGCAATGCACTTGCGCTGAAACGGTTCGTCTCCCACGGCAAGGATCTCGTCAATAAGAAATACTTCGGGATCAGTGTGGACAGCGATGGAGAACGCCAGCCGCAGGTACATTCCCGAGGAATAGAACTTCACCTCCGTGTCGATGAATTCGCCGATCTCAGAAAACTCTACGATCGAGTCGAATTTCTCGTCGATTTCGGATTCGGTCATTCCCAGGATCGCACCATTTAGGTAGACATTGTCCCGTCCACTCAGGTCGTGATGAAAACCTGCGCCCACTTCAATGAGGCCCGCCACCCGCCCGCGGGTCAGAACTGTTCCACTGTCTGGCTGCAGTACCCCGGAGATGAGTTTCAGCAATGTGGATTTTCCGGAACCATTAAGACCCAGGAGAGCTACGGTCTCGCCATGCTGAACGTCCAAAGAGACGTCCTTCAGTGCGTCGAATTTCTTCGACAAGTCACCTTTGCGGCCCCGGATCAGCCACACAAGCGCTTCCTTCATGGAACGGGTGTGGCGCAGCACGAATTGCTTGCGGAGTCCGATGCAACTGATCGCCCGGTTGTCTACGATCATCTAGAGCTCCTGGGCGAAGTGGATAGCGAGCTTGCGGAATACTAGTTGGCCCACAAAGAGGACTAGGAGCGAAATGCCAAACGCGACGGGCAACCAGAGGGAGATAAGGTCCGGCGGCAGGGGGGCCAAGGGTATTTGGTCCGGTTTCAGCGTCGGATACCAGAACGCCCAGTGGAATATCTCCACGCCTACGGTGAGGGGATTCAGCTGGTAGATCCAATACCACGGTCCCATGACGCGTTCCACCATGGTCCACAGGTACAGGACCGGGGACGCCCAAGTGACGATCATCAAGATCATGTCGACAAGGTTTTCCGAATCCCGGAAGTAAACGTTGGCCGCTCCGAAAAGGAGACCAAGCCCCGTTGCCAGAATCGCAACCATTACAAAAGCCGCAATCACTGTCAGCAACTGAACGATGGAGGGTGCCCAGCCGGCGATCAGACAGGCCCCGACAAGAACCGCAGCCTGCGGCAGGAAGTGCGCAGCGGACACCCAGACTGTAGCCACCGGAAATAGCTCACGCGGAAGGTAGATCTTCCGTATAAGATCACGGTTGTCGACAATGGAACGCGTGGCATTACCCAGCGATTCGGTAAAAAAGTTCACGAAAACAATGCCCGAGAACAAGTAGATGGCGTAGTTTGGCGTCCCGTGCTGCAGGTTGAGGAAGACTCCCAACGCAACAAAATAGATGAGAAACTGCATCAGCGGCTTAACGTAGGACCAGAGCAGACCCAGAGCCGATCCGCGATAGCGGATCTTGATTTCCTTCCTGACCAGCAGCTTCAGCAGGAAGCGATTGGCGTAGACGTCCAGCAGTCCTCGACCGTAGCCCGGCTTAATAAGCTCCTCGGACGGGACCATCTACCTACGATCCTTCATCGGTGTACCCACGGTGGTGCCAAAGGTTCTTTCCCACGATTCCATGGAAGTGATCTCGGGGAGCGCCTTTCGGTATTCAGCCGACAGGCTTTCCCATTGCTGGAAGAGCTGCGCCTGTAGCTTCGAGGCTTCCATCAACTTGCTCTTCAGCAATCCTGGATCCCTCCGATACCACGAAATGCCAGTTCCCTCTGCGTTGGATACAAGGACACTGTCGTATTTGGACAAGGTCCACCATTTGTTCTCGCGGTGCGCAAGATGCGCCTGAGGCCGCTCTAAGGTTTGCGGATCCGGCTTGCGGAAAACTTGCCGCAGGACCGTCTTAGCAGCCCATTTGACGAGGTCTTTCTTGGCCGGCATTTCGTTGAGAGCGCCGCCGCGACCGCCGCGAGTCAATCCGGGTGCCGGGAAGTCGTCGATGTCGGACCGGATTTGGGCCTCAGGATGGCGTGAACGCAAGGCATTCACCTCGGCAAGTTTCGTACCAAGATCCGGGTGTAGGCCCGCAGGTCCCCGCAATACATCGCGAAGCGCCATAATTCGCGCTTCCTGGGCGAAGTACTGCATGGAAATCAAATGCTTGACGCTGTTTTGGAAGGACTCCCGCAATACACGTCCGCCCTTAGGGAATGGGCTGTGAATCAGCGCAGCGATCAGACGGTTCCGTTCGTGGAAGTACGACTGCCAGCCCAAAGAATCGTCTTTATCAATCCACGAAACGTGCCACAGCGCAGCTCCGGGAAGCGACACTGTGGAGTAGCCGGCTTCCTTGGCCCGCAGAGAATACTCCGCATCATCCCACTTAATAAAAACGGGGAGCGAAAGGCCGATTTCCCGAATGATGGCCGTCGGGATCAGGCACATCCACCAGCCATTGAAGTCCACGTCGACACGCCGGTGCATCCAAGGAGTCTGGCGAAGGTTTCGCTGCCGGAAGTCGTGGCGGTACTCAATATCGTTGTCCGGGCTGATCCAGCTCAGACGGTAAGGATCTACGACCTCTCCGAAAGTGTGCAAAGTCGTGCGGCTGAAGAGGTCAAACATGTGGCCACCAACGATCGTTGGCTTCCGGCTGAAGCGGGCGAAGGCGATGAGGCGCTCAATGCTGTCCGGTTCAACCACTACGTCGTCGTCCAGAAGCAGGACAAACTCGCTGCCGTTCCGGACTGATTCTGCCATCCCCCGGGAGAACCCGCCAGAGCCGCCAAGGTTGGGCTGATCCACCACTCTAAGCTTGCCCTCGAGAAGCTGGGTCACTTCGTCGAAGTCGTCCGCGGCCGTCACCTTGTCAGTCCCCTGATCAACAATGAGGACCTCCTTGACGCTCTTTAAAGCATGAGGGTTGGAACCCAGAATTCTTGCGTTGGCAATGCAAAAAGCCGGCTTGTTCATCGTCGTGATTTGTACCGTAGCCACTTCACCGGCGGGAATCGTGGGGCTATCTGACGTGGCCCAAGTGGCTTCCAGCAGCTTAAGCTCGGACTTGCCTGCCACCAACTCGAACCAGTACCAGCCGCCGTCACCGAACGTCTCCAGCGGCAGGTCCAGCCTCACTTCGTCCATGCCCTGGACCCCGATGGATTCAACGCGCTGCGGGACACCGCGTGCGTTGGATTTGTAGACCACAACGCTTCCGGTACCCTCCGTGCTGACGGCAAGTTGCACGGACCGGACCGTAGTCCATCGGCGCCAGTAGCTGGCAGGGAATGCGTTGAAGTAGGTTCCGAAGGAAACATGCTGCCCGGCGCGGATCTTCATCGACGTTCGAGACAGGAAGTCCTCATGGTGCGCTTCGACCGCGGTAGCCCCGACAAGGTGAAGCTTTTCCTCGGGCAGCTTCGGCGACCTGTAGAGGTCGTCGTCCTCCACGAGGTGCAACCCGACCGCACTGCCAGCATCGACGTAGAGTTCGATAGCATCCAACTCACCCGGGGGCGGAAAGATAACCCTCTGCAGTTCGAACGCCGCGGAAGCGGTCATGCGTCCACGCCTCCGCTTTCAAGCTGTGCGCCACTCTCAAAATGCGGCCGGATCTGGTTGTCAAACATGGTCAGGGCTGAGCCGATTGCCATGTGCATGTCGAGGTACTTGTACGTGCCCAGGCGGCCGCCGAACAGCACATCGCTTTCCGCAGCCGCGAGGTCGCGGTACTTCAGCAGGCGTTCGCGGTCGGCGGCAGTGTTGATCGGGTAATAGGGCTCATCGCCCTTCTCCGCCGCGCGGGAGAACTCCCGCATGATGACGGTCTTTTCCGTCTGGTAGTCGCGCTCGGGGTGGAAGTGGCGCGGTTCGATGATGCGGGTGTAGGGGACGTCGTCGTCGTTGTAGTTCACCACCGACGTTCCCTGGAAGTCGCCCACTTCGAGGACTTCTTCCTCGAAGTCGATCGTCCGCCAGGACAGGTCGCCTTCCGCGAAGTCGAAGTACCGGTCCACCGGACCCGTGTAGATCACCGGGATCTTTCCAACGACCTTGTTCTTGCTGTACTCATGCGACTCATCGAAGAAGTCGGTATTGAGCCTGACCTCGATGTTCGGGTGCTCCGCCATCTTCTCGATCCACGCGGTGTAGCCGTTGGTCGGCAGTCCCTCGTACTTGTCGTTGAAGTAGCGGTTGTCGTAGTTGTAGCGCACCGGGAGGCGGGAGATGATCCCCGCGGGCAGGTCCTTCGGATCCGTCTGCCACTGCTTGCCGGTGTAGTGCTTGATGAACGCCTCGTACAGCGGCCGGCCAATCAGCTGGATGCCTTTGTCGTTCAGGTTCTGGGGATCGGTGCCTGCGAGCTCGCCGGCCTGCTCCTTGATGAGGGCCTGGGCCTGTCCCGGGGTGAGGTTCGCACGGAAGAACTGGTTGATCGTGGCCAGGTTGATCGGCAGCGAGTACACCTCGCCCTTGTGGACTCCGTAGACCTTGTGAACGTAATTCGTGAACGTCGTGAACCGGTTGACGTACTCCCAAACACGTTCGTTGGACGTGTGGAACAGGTGGGCACCGTAGCGGTGCACTTCGATGCCGGTCTGCTCTTCCTTTTCGCTGTAGGCATTACCACCGATGTGGTGGCGGCGGTCGATGACAACGACCTTCAAGCCAAGCTCAGTGGCGGCCTGTTCTGCGATTGTCAGGCCGAAAAAGCCCGACCCTACGATGACGAGGTCAGCGGTCACAAAATCTCCTGATTCGAATGCGGGCAGCCCAATGTTGTGCATTGGCTGCTGCTCTAGCCTACCCGAGACTACGCCGACACCAGTGATTCCCGGGCATGGGCCGGGCTTATCCACATAGTGCGCCGGGGGCGATGCCCCGCGGTCCTGCCCGCAGGTAGCTTGGGCAGAAAGCCGCCTCCTTCCCAAGGGAAAGCACCTGATGACACTCCACTGCACCCTGGTCCGCGGGCCCGATGCCGCCAGTCCGGGACCTCCGCTCGAACTGATTATCGAGGCCCCGCCGGGAGGCTCCGGGCTCATGCTGCAGCAGGCCTTAACGCAGGAATACGGTGCCCGTGAACTCTCAGTGTCCGGCTTTCCGTTGTGCCGCTTGGTCGTCGGTGAGCCGCCGCTGGTTACCGGGGCCGTCATCGTTGACGGCGCCGGGGATCGCCCTCCGGAAAGCGGCGAGGGAAGGGCCTCGACGCTGCTTGTTGCCGTACACAGCGGTCCGGCGGCGGGGACAGTGCTGCCACTAAGGCGCGGTAGGTATCGGCTCGGCCGGAGCGGTACGGAAATCGCCATCCCCGATGCCGCCCTCTCCCGTGAGCACGCCAGGCTGGACATTACTGACACGGCCGTCACCATCACCGATCTGGACAGCGTCAACGGGACCTTTGTGGACGGCAAGCGGGTGTGGCAGGCCGCCGTCTCTACGAACTCGCTCATCAGCTGCGGGAATTCGACGCTGTCCATCGTGTTCGGGCCTGGTCCGGCCGGACGGCTGCCGGAGTGGGAGGCTGCCGGATCCAGTGTGGCTGATCCCCTGAAGATTCCGCACAGGCGGGAAGGCGGCAACCGGGGAATTCTCCTCCTCACGGCGGTCCTGCCAATACTCATTGGTGTGGGCCTGGCTGTCATCACCGGGATGTGGATGTTTCTGGCCTTTACGGCCGTTTCTGCTGTCTCTTTGCTGGTGCCCATGCTCGCCGGCCGCCGCCAGCGGCAGCGGCTGAAGGCATTAGTGGCTGCCGCCGTTGAAGAAGACAGGGAACGTCGACGCCGATCCGCACCGTCCGCGGCCGAGCTCGCCCTGAGGGGGCGATCGGAACACAACGGCCGGTGGGACGGGACAGCCGTACCCGACGATATTGGGCTCCGCCTCGGGCTGGCCGAGCAACGGGCAAACATCAGGTTGGACCCGGCGGACCCGGATTTCGAGGCGCCGGAGGCGGGCCTCATGCCGACCGTCCTTCAGCTTTTGGACCTTACGTTTGTCCGCGGAGCGCGGCAGGACGTCGCCGGGGTGGTCAGGTTCATGCTGATGCAGCTCACAAGTTTCAGGTCGGCGGCCCGGACCCGGGTCGTTGTGCATGGGTCACCCGGCTCCCTGCCGCTGACCGCCAGGTACCTTAGGCCGGTCATGCTTTCGTCCAGTCCCCGGACAACCTCGGAGGTTCTGGAGCACTGTATCGACCGGGCGCGGGAACGCGGCGTGCTGATACTTACCGGTGATGACCGCGGCCAGTCCGGATCCCACGGCATGGCTGCCACCGCCATCAACCGTGGCTGGCACGTTGTGGACTGCACACTCGATAGCGGCCCAGAGGACGGCGGTCCCGAATCGGGCGCGGTTGTCGAACTCGGAGGAGCCACCGCGACGTTAAGGATTGGGGGCGCGGCGAGGGACTTCCTGCCCGACCTCGTCCCGGAGGGAGTCTTCGACCGATATTGCCGGAACATGGCCGTGCGGCTTGAGCGCAGCCCGGACTCCGCACCGGTCGTGCCGCAGAGTTGCTCGCTCGCTGACGTCCTCCCTGGTGCCGCAGCGGACGCATCAGCCCGTTGGGTCGCCGGCAACAGCAGACCCGGACTCTGCGTTCCCATCGGGATGACTGCATCCGGGCCCCGCGTGCTGGACCTTGAGTCGGACGGCCCGCATTTTCTGGTGGCAGGAACCACCGGGTCCGGAAAATCCGAACTACTCCGGAGCCTGACCGCCGGCCTGGCACTCAGCTACCCGCCGGACAGGATCAACTTCCTCTTTTTCGACTTCAAAGGCGGTTCGGGCCTGGGACCGCTGACCGGCCTGCCCCATTGTGTGGGCATGCTCACCGACCTCACCAGAAATGAACTGGACCGCGCGCTAATCTCCCTGCGAGCGGAAATCCGGCACCGGGAGGAATTGCTGTCCGCCGCTCAGGCTCCGGACTTGGCCGGCTATCGGTCCGTTGGATCCCCGGCCGGGTCGCTCCCCCACCTGGTCCTCATCATTGACGAATTCCGCATGCTCGTTGAAGATGCTCCCGACGCACTGAAGGAGCTGATGAGGATCGCAGCCGTCGGACGGTCGTTGGGCCTGCACCTGATCATGGCAACGCAGCGGCCCCAGGGCGCACTCACGGCAGACATCCGCGCCAACGTCACCACAAGCATTGCCCTACGCGTCCAGTCGGACATGGAATCGGTGGACATCATCAATTCACGGCTTGCCGCCGGCATTTCGGTGGCCAACCCCGGGCGCGCCTACCTCGCCCGCGGGACGGAGGATCCAGTCGAGTTCCAGGCGGCAACCCTCTCGGGCGCCGCAGCAGCGGTGAGATCATCCCCGGTCCGCGTTCGCCCTGCGGCCGAGGCTCTTGTGGTGTCTGCGACCGGCCAGGAAGAGAACGCCGACCCGGGGTTCCCGCTTTCACCAGCCCGGGCGGCCGGTCCCATTGTGGAGTCGCTGGTGGAACTCTGGGACGGTCTGGGCGGTTCAGCACCCCGCCGCCCCGTGGCGATACCGCTGCCAACGATCGTGCTGCTTCCCGACCCCGGCAGAGAAGGCGGACCCGATCCCGGCATCTGGTCCGTACAGCTCGGCCTGCTGGACGAGCCGGACCGGCAGCGGGTCTCTCGGCTGACGTGGCAGCCAGCCAACCATGGTCACTTGGCCTTGGTCGGCGGAACGGCCAGCGGGGTGGACGAAGCCCTGGATCTGGTACTGCAGCAACTGATCGAACATGACATCGAATCGCATATCTACCTGCTCGATGCTGGCAATGCCTTCAGCTCGGTCCGCTCCCATCCGCGGGTGGGCGCGGCGGCCGGCCTTCACGAACTCCGCCGGGCCGTCCGGATCCTGGAACGGGTTGCCCTCGAGCTGTCACTGCGGCTCAGCCGCCCGGCGGAGTCACTGCCGCCACCGATTGTCCTGGTGCTTGCCGGCTGGGGCTCATGGGTCTCATCGTTCCGTGCCGGCCCGCTGGCCTGGGCGGAAGACCTAGTCCAGGACATCGTCCGGGACGGCGCCAGGGCAGGCGTTACGGTGCTCATTGCCGGAGACCGGGAGGTGGTAACAGCCCGATACTTCGCGTCCATCCCTAGCCGGGCCTACTTCCCGACTGGCTCCACCGAAGAGGGCCGGCTTGCCTGGCCACGGCTCCCGGACGTAGCGCTAATCCGCGGACGGGCAGTGATGTTCGGCCCGTTGGCGGGCAGCCCGGCCTCCCCGGCCCAGTTTTACGCAGCCCCTCCTACGTCGACTACATGCGCTGGCAGGGGCAAGGAACCGGCCGTCAGGCCCTTCAGAATTGAGGCGCTGCCCAGGCGCCTGAGCGTTGCGGATGTCCTGGCACGTGTCCCGAGCGTTTCCGCACCGCCAGCCAGCACAACAGCTGCAGCCGGAAACGATTCCAGAAGCCGCAAGTTAATAGTCGGGATCGGCGGTGATGAACTTGTCCCGGCTGCAGTCCGTCTTCCGCCGGGAGGCGTCCTGCCGGTTCTGGGAGGCCCGTCTTCCGGCAAGAGTTCCCTTCTTGCAGCCATCCCGGAGCTTAACGCTGATGCTCCAGGGTGGCTCCGCCCCGGCCCGGAAGATACAGCCGCCAGCTACTGGGCCGATGTGCTGGCAAACGCCGACGCGGGCACGCTAAACAAGGACTGGGTTCTCCTCGTGGACGATGCGGACATGCTGACAGCGGAAGCGCGCCGGCATCTCGAGGCCCTGCATGGTTTTGGTTTGAGGGTAATCCTGACTGCGGGGTTCAGCCCTTCACTCAGCCAGCGGGTTCCGCTGGCTGCACATGCCCGCGGCCAGGGGGCCGGCATCCTGATCGCGCCGCGGCACATCAACGACGGCGATTTCTTCGGCATTCGCTTTGAGGTGGAAGCCAACCCGCCGGCAGGGAGGGCCGTCATCATTGCAGAGGGCCGGGCTGTGCCCGTTCAGTTGGCGGCCGGACCGGGCCCCGGGGTCACAACGCCGGAGGCGCCCCGCCGGCACGTGAAGCAAAACTGATCACGCGCTTGTTAAAGAGCAGGACCACGGCAATGACCGCCGGAACCAGCATCGCGAATCCCGCGGCAATGTAACCGCCGGTGAGCGTCGGAAATCCGATCGTCAGCACAAACAGCTGGGCCACCAAAGCCCCCGCCCGCGGCCAGCGGAATCCCCGGAGGAGAAAATAGGCAACGGCGTAAAGCCAGGCCGAAAATGACATCAGGAGCGCCAGGGTAAACACAGCACCCCAAAACGAAAGGACGGGCGCTCCTGTGATCAGCTGAATTGCATACCAGCCCGCTGCCGCGAGCAGTGCCGTTGCTTCAGCGGCCACGATCAGGGACAGGACGGTGACCGGAGGCGGCCGCGTGGCCCGAACTTCCGGGGAAACAGGGCGCGGGGAAGCAACCGAACCGTCAGTGTCACCAGGCAAGCGGGGCTCGGGGGTGGCGTCGGAGTGGTCCTCTGGGGGTCTTGACACACTGGCACCATACCGGACATAGTCGACTCCGGGGAGAGCGCTGGCGAGCTATGTGACGTATCGCTCACGCTTATAAGGCACTTCGTGGACGATTACCCCTTGTTTACACAGCGTTAACATGACACGCTTAATTCAGATGACCAAGGGGACCCGGCTGGGTCCCTTTCTTATGTTGCCTCTAGTGAATATTTTCACAAGTGGCTAAAAACGAGTTCCCAGGAATGGAGTGACTGATCAGCATGGATTGGCGTAACCGCGCAGCGTGCCTCGACAAGGACCCGGAGCTGTTCTTCCCAGTAGGAAACACCGGGCCTGCTCTCCTGCAGATCGAGGAGGCCAAGAGTGTGTGCCGCCGCTGCCCGGTGGTGGACACCTGCCTCCAGTGGGCCCTCGAATCGGGCCAGGACGCCGGCGTCTGGGGCGGAATGAGCGAAGACGAGCGTCGGGCCCTCAAGCGCCGCGCTGCACGCGCCCGTCGGGCCTCCTGACCGTTTGGATTTCCGGCCTCCGGACAAAACGAAGCGGCCGCGGACTTCAGAGTCCGCGGCCGCTTCCCATTTAAGGGTCGAAGGTCATTTAGGGTTCCACCGTCACCGTTTTTGCAGGTTCAGGACGATCTGCACGGCGGTGCCGCCGCCCTCGCGGGGTTTCCACTGGATGCTGCCGCCCAGTTCGCTGGTGACGAGGGTCCTAACGATCTGCAGTCCCAGGCCTTCAACATGTGGAGTTTCCGGAAGCCCGACACCGTCATCGGCCACGGTCACGGTCAGGAACTCGTCGCCGTCGTCGCCTTCCGATCGGTCGGCCAGAAGCCAGACAGTTCCGGTTCGCCCCTCCAGGCCGTGCTCGACTGCGTTGGTCACCAGCTCGTTGATAACCAGGGCAAGCGGGGTGGCGAAGTCGCTGGGCAGTTCACCAAACAGCCCGGACCTGGCAGTCTTGACCTGCTGCGACGGCGAGGCCACTTCGGCGGACAGACGGAACTGGCGGCCGATCAGCTCATCGAAGTCAACGCTTTGCGTCAGCCCCTGGGACAGCGTCTCATGGACCAAGGCAATCGTTGCGACTCTCCGCATCGCCTGTTCCAGGCCCTGCTTGGCCTCATCACTGACCATCCGGCGAGACTGCATGCGCAGCAATGCCGCAACAGTCTGAAGGTTGTTCTTAACCCGGTGGTGGATCTCCCGAATGGTGGCGTCCTTGGTCACAAGCTCCATTTCACGGCGCCGGAGCTCGGAGACGTCGCGGCAGAGCACCAGCGCCCCGAACCTTTGCTGCTCATCGCGTAAGGGGATGGCCCGGAGCGAGAGGCTGACTCCGCGGGATTCGATTTCGCTCCGCCACGGCATCCGGCCGGTGACCACGAGCGGCAGCGTTTCATCCACCATGCGGCGGTCCCGCAGCAGACCCGCCGTGACCTCGGCGAGCGACCTGCCCTCGAGGGATTCACCGTCCCCCAGGCGCCTGAATGCGGAGACGCCGTTGGGGCTGGCGTACTGCACAATCCCGTCTGCGTCGAGCCGGATCAGGCCGTCTCCCACCCGCGGGGCGCCGCGGCGGGATCCGGTGGGCGAGGCAAAGTCGGGCCACAGTCCGAGCGTTCCCATCCGGAGAAGGTCATAGGCGCACTGCCTGTACGTCAGTTCAAGCCTGGACGGCATCCGTGAACTGGACAGGTCCATGTGTGTTGTCACGACGGCGAGCGTCCGGCCATTCCTGACCATAGGGACAGCCTCGACGCGGAGAGCCATGTCGCTGCTCCAGTTGGTCTCACTCGAGCGCTCAATGGTCCGGCTACTCCACGCCTTATCAACCAGCGGCTGCAGGTCCGACCTGATCCCCTCCCCCACGAAGTCGGTGTGGAACACCGTGTGCGTGGTGGAGGGGCGGACGTGGGCCAAGGCCACGTAGCCGAACTCAGGATGCGGAAACCACAAGGCAAGGTCAGCGAAGGCGAGGTCGGCGACCATCTGCCAGTCGCCCACCAGGAGGTGAAGCCACTCGGCATCCCCCGGCCCAAAATCAGCGTGTTCCCTGATGGGGTCCGTAAAGATTGCCACTACACCTCCAGATTCGACGCTAAGGAACGGATCCCTAGCGCCGGACGATTGACCTCAAGAGCCTCAATGCTACCGACAGTGACGCCATATCGTCCGCTTCGAGCGAGTTGACCTCCTCAAACATGCTCCTGGCACGGTCGAGCTGTTCGGCATTCAGGCCTTCCCACTTCAGTACCCGGTCCTCCGCAGGGGTCCCGGGCGACGTCGACTCAAGCACCGACGCCGTAATATCCGAAATGGTGGAGTAGAGGTCGTCACGCAAGGCGGCACGGGCCAGCGCCTGCCAGCGGTCACGCCGCGGGAGCTTGGTGATGCGTTCCAGGAGGGAATCCACGTGGAAGCGGTCGAACACCGTGTAATACACGTGTGCGATGCTTTCCACCGGCTCCGCGTTGATGTGGGCGATCTTGGCGATGTCCAGCAGCACAAAGCTTTCGAACAGCTCGGCCCAGCGATGGGCCAGGTCCTCCGGAAGTTCCCAGCTCCGGGCCTTTTCCAGCCACGCAGCCACCCGGGCACGGTCGTCGCCCCGCAGGTAATCGAGGAGCCGGGCCCGCATCGGATCCATCAGAGGCTTGAATTCAGCCACGATTTCGGAGATCGGCCGGGAAGCGCTGCCCTGGCCGATCACCCAGCGGACAGCCCGGTCCAGGAGCCGGCGGATGTCCAGGTGGACAGTGCTCCAGTGCTCGGTGGGGAAGGAGGCAGGCAGTTCATTGAGCTCGCCGACCATGATGTCCAGCTCGTAGATTTCGCGGAGGGCCACAAACGCCTTGGCCACCGCGGCTTCGTTGGCTGACGTCTCTTCGATGGTGCGGAATGCAAACGTGATGCCGCCAAGGTTGATCATGTCGTTGGCCACGACAGTGGCGATGATCTCGCGCCGCAGCGGATGGCTGTCGAGCTCGACGTCGAACCTCTCCCTCAGCTGCTTCGGGAAATAGGACCGCAGGGTCTGCCTGAACCACGGATCGTCGGCGAGATCGCTCTCACGCAGTGCCGTTGCGAGTTCGATCTTGGCGTAAGCCGCCAGCACCGAGAGTTCCGGGGAGGTCAGCCCCTGTCCCTGGGCCAGGCGTTCCCGAAGGGTCGCGGTTGTGGGCAGTGCTTCGAGCTCGCGCTTGAGGTCGGCCGACTTCTCCAGCCAGTCCATCAGCCGTTCATAGCTGGGGCTCCACTCCGCCACCCGGATTCTGTCATTGAGGAGCAGGATGTTCTGGTCAATGTTGTCTTCAAGCACGAGCCGGCCGACTTCATCCGTCATGGACGCCAGGAAATCGGCCCGCTCGGCGGACTCGAGCTTGCCCGCGGCGACCATCCGGTCGACGAAGATCTTGATGTTGACCTCGTGGTCCGAGCAGTCGACTCCGGCCGAGTTGTCAATGGCGTCCGTATTCAGGATGACACCCTGAAGTGCGGCCTCAATGCGCCCGCGCTGGGTCATGCCCAGGTTTCCGCCTTCTCCGACCACCTTGACGCGGAGGTCACGCCCGTCAACGCGGATGGCGTCGTTGGCCTTGTCCCCCACCTCGGCATGCGTTTCGGTGCTTGCCTTGACGTAGGTTCCGATGCCGCCGTTGTACAGCAGATCGGCGGGCGCCAGGAGAATGGCGCGAAGGAGCTCCGGCGGGCTCAGCTCGGAGGTGCCGTCCGGGAGTCCCAGGGCTGCGCGCACCTGGTCGGAGACCGGAATCGACTTGGCCTGCCGTCCGTAGACGCCACCGCCTTCGCTGATGAGGGCCTTGTCGTAGTCATCCCAGGAGGACCGGGGCAGGTTGAAGAGCCGCAGCCGCTCTTCGTAGGACGCCGACTCGTCAGGATTCGGATCCAGGAAGATGTGGCGGTGGTCGAACGCGGCAAGCAGCCGGATGTGTTTCGACAGCAGCATGCCGTTGCCAAAGACGTCCCCGGACATGTCACCGACGCCCACCACGGTGAACGGCTCCGACTGGGTATCAAGGTCGAGTTCGCTGAAGTGGCGCTTGACCGATTCCCACGCCCCCCGGGCGGTGATCCCCATGGCCTTGTGGTCGTAACCCACGGATCCGCCTGAGGCAAAGGCATCCCCGAGCCAGAAGCCGTATTCCGCCGAGAGCCCGTTGGCGATGTCTGAAAACGTTGCGGTTCCCTTGTCTGCTGCGACAACGAGGTAGTTGTCGTTGTCGTCGTAGCGGACGACGTCGGCCGGCGGAACCACAGCTTCGCCGTCCGGAGTGGTGATTAGGTTGTCCGTGAGGTCCAGCAGGCCGCGGATGAAGGTCTTGTAGCTCTCCACGCCCTCCGCCATCCACGCGGTCCTGTCGGCGGCAGGATCCGGAAGCTGCTTGGCAAAGAATCCGCCCTTGGCACCGGTGGGCACAATGACGGCGTTCTTGACCGTCTGCGCCTTAACAAGGCCAAGGATTTCGGTCCGGAAGTCCTCACGCCGGTCGGACCAGCGCAGCCCGCCGCGGGCCACCTTGCCGAAGCGGAGGTGCACGCCCTCCACCCTGGGCGAGTACACCCAGATTTCAAACATGGGTCGAGGGAAAGCCAGCCCGTCGATTGCGGCCGGATTCAGCTTGAAGCTCAGGTAGGGCTTCTGCTGATAGAAGTTCGTCCGGAGCGTGGCCTCGATGAGGTTCGCAAAAGTCCGAAGCACCCGGTCGGCGTCCAGGGTTGCAACCTGTTCAATGGCGGCTGCCAGCTCCGTACGGACGCTGGCTTGGCGCTCCGCCCGGACGTCGTCCTCGAGGGCGGGGTCGAAGCGTGCCGCGAACAGTGCCACGAGCGAACGTGTCACGTCAGGATTTGCCAGGAGCGTGTCAGCAATGAATCCGAACGAATTTGTGTTGCCCATCTGACGCATGTATTTCGCATAGGCGCGGAGGACCACAATCTGGCGCCACGGCATGCGCTCGCGCAGGACCAGGCGGTCGAAGCTGTCCGACTCGACGTCGCCGGAGACGGCGGCGCCGAAAGCGTCCGCCAACAACTGGCCCGTCGCGAGGGGAGCAACACCGGAGGGGTACTTCAGGCCCAGGTCATACAGGAAGAAATCCCGTTTGTCGGCCGTCTCGATTTCGAACGGCCGCTCATCGAGCACTTCGAGCCCCAGGTTGTGAAAAAACGGCAGGATCTGGCTGAGGCTCTTCGGCTCCAGCATGTAGAGCTTGACGCGTGCGTCCTCTTCGAGCGTGGCCCCTGCGCCCTCGGGCAAGTACACGTGTACCCCGGGCTTCTCAAGCCGTCCTTTTTCAGCCGGCTCGGCGGCCGACCCGTACTTCTCGAAGCGCGCAATGTCCGTCAGCGCATCTTCGACCTCGTAGTCCACGCGGTAGCTGGCCGGGAAGGCCTCGGCCCAGGCAGAGGCAATCGCCTTGTTGTCGCCGTTGGCGCCACTGGCACGCAGCACTTCCGTGATGCCTTCGCTCCACGAACGCGCGGCACGGACAAGCCTCTTCTCCAGTTCCTCGACATTGACGTCGCTGACGTCTGCGTCCTTCGGGAGCCGGATTCGGAAGAAGAGCCTGGCCAGCGCGGATTCGGTCATCCTGGCTTCGTAATCAATGGAGACGGCGTGAAAGGTCTCGCGGAGCTCCTGCTCGATGCGGAGGCGCACGTTGGTGGTGTAGCGGTCACGGGGAAGGTACACGAGTGCGGACATAAACCGGCCGTAGATGTCGGGCCTCAGGAACAAGCGGGTGCGCCGCCGCTCCTGCAGTCTTTGAATGCCTGTCGCCGTCGCTGCGAGGTCGGAAACCTCGATCTGGAACAGCTCATCGCGGGGGTAGGTTTCAAGGATACCCAGCAGGTCTTTGCCCGAATGGGAGTGCGGCGGGAAGCCGGCGCTTCGCAGGACGGCTTCGACCTTCTCGCGAACAATCGGAATGTTCCGGACCGAGCCCGCGTAGGCGCTCGTGGCGAAGAGGCCGATGAACCGCTGCTCGCCGTTGACGTTGCCGGCGGCGTCGAAGCTCTTCACGCCGATGTAGTCGAGGTATGCCGGACGGTGCACTGTGGAACGGGAGTTGGCTTTGGTGATCACCAGAGCGCGCTTTTCCCGCGCTTTCCTCCGGCCGGCGACGGTGAGGTGCTGGACGTGGTGCCCGTCCGCGCCGCTGCGGAGCAGTCCGAGTCCGCTTTCCTCCCGCAGTTCCAGGACGTCCTCGCCGGACTCGTTGACCAGGTCATATTCGCGGTAGCCAAGGAAGGTGAAGTTTCCGTCATCGAGCCAGCGGAGGAGGTCCTGGGCCTGACGAAGTTCCTCGATCTGGGAGGCATTGGCCACGTTGTCCAGGTCCTGGGCGATCTGGAGGGCCTTGTTGCGCATCTTGGGCCAGTCTTCGACGGCCGCCCGCACATCACCGAGCACGCGCTCAATGCCTTCGACGAGCCGCCCCTGCGCTTCCTCGCTGGCAAGGCCGATTTCGACGGCGATCCAGGACTCCATGTGCGAGGCGTTGTCACCCTGGGCAATCAGGTGCGACAGGCTTGGCATTGCGGCAGTGTCGCCGCTGGAGATGCCGATGCCGGACGGAACCCTGTCCACCTTCGTCAGACGGGAGGTTGCGCGGTTGCGTGTGACGACGAACAGCGGGTGGAGGACAAGGTGGATTGCCGAGTTCTGGCGAACGAGCTCGGCGTTGACGGAGTCCACGAGAAACGGCATGTCGTCCGTGACGATATACACGACGCTGCAGTCCGACTCGTCCACGATCCTGATGTTGGCCGTGCCCGGTACACGGACAGCGGCAACTTCGCGGTGGGTCTCGGCGCGGGCGGCCAGGACATCCGGCGAATAGGCCCGGGAATCCTCCTCCGCAAGGTGCTCGTAATAGTCTCCGAAGTACCCTTCACGGGCTCCGAGCAAAACGGACTGATCCTCCACATTGGAGCCAGACGACATCGACAAACGCCTCCATCACAAGTTCATAGCTGCCTCATTGCAGCCCTTATGGCGAGCCTAGCCCTTTAGGTGCCTCTTCGCTGTGGAAGAAAAGACAGAGGATCGGCGTTTTTGCTGGGCAGGTGCACAAACCAATTCGGCAATGGCCTGGCGCAGCCCGGACTCGGGTGCGGCCTCCAGCAGAAGACTCCCGGCGAGGAGCGCCGCGTCACTTGCTGCCCCGTCTGCCGGGAGGAACGCGGTGATCCCTTCTGACGGCCCGTACCTTTCCCACGCCTCGCGCAGCTGGCGCGCAGGGAAACGTCCGGCGGCAGCGGCGCGAACCTTGTTCAGGACCACCTTCGGTGACGCCTGGGGAACCGCTGCCTCAAGTTCGGCAAGACCGCGGACGAGCCGCGGCACGCCGATCGAGTCGGCCGATCCCACGGCATAAACGGTGTCCGCGAGCTCGAGGCTCCGCAGCGTGGCGGCATTCCTGCGTGGAGCCATGGTGTCAAAACTGAGTTCCTCGTCCGCTTCGAGGCAGAAGCCGGTGTCCACCACGACGAAGTCCGCCACCTCCCGCGCCCTCTCAAAGACGACACCCAGGGCTGTTGCGCGCAATTCGGTCCAGCGATCCGCGCGTGTGATGCCTGTCAGAATCCGGAGCGTCCCGGATTTGAGGACGACGGGTGTGGCAATCTTCAGCAGCGCGCCGGCATCCAGTTGCCCCAGGTCGGCCAGCCGGCACGCCTGGGCTAGACCTGCGGATTCGTCCAGGAGTCCCAGCATGCCCGCGACGCTGGCTCCATAGCTGTCAGCGTCAATCAGAAGCACTGAATTGCCGGCCGCGGCCAGTTCACCGGCCATGTTGACGGCCACCAGAGTCCGGCCGGGAGAACCCGCTGGACCCCAGACGGTGATGACTTGTCCGCTACCGGACGGCTCTCCCGGGACGGCATCGATCTCCTCCGGGACGGTCCGGATGGCGGCACCGGTGTCCGCGAATCCGCTGTCCCACGCCTGAAACGGCGCGGGACTGGCCCACCGGGCAACCGCGCCCGAAATCCTGCCGGCAAGTGCCGCCGAGTCAACCCCCGCAGGCGCCGCCGTGACACCGATCGCTGTCAGCCTCACCGTTTCTTCCGGACTGTCCGTCAATGCGATGACGACGACGCCCACGGCGGTGAGCCGGTCAACAAGCGAGGCCGTCAGTTCGTCACTCCCCTCCGCGACAACGGCAGCCCGGGCGAGGCCGCTCTGGCAGGCGGCCAGCAGCTCCGTCAGCTCCGAGCATCTCCTCACCACAGTGACCGGTCCATGGAGGCGTTCGAGGCCGCCGACCAGATCCTCCCGGGACTGGCCGACCGTGACGACGGGGATGCTCATGATGTTCCGCCGCCCGGGTTCCAGACCACGGAAATCCTCGCCTTGTTCGCCTGGGCACCAAGCAGCCTCGGCATCTGCTCGTCAGTGACAAGGACCATGACCACCGTGGAGCGGGAAGATCCCAACGTGGTCGAGCCCGGGGTAACTTCAGCGATCTCAGCCCCTGGAAGCAACAACTTCGGTTCGCTGAAGCCGTTGCGGGCATCAGGCAGGGCCACCCAGACGTCAACCCGTGAACCTGCTGCGGCCTGCTCCGGCAGGGCTTCGTCGACAGTAATTGCGACCGGCTTACGGTTCAGCGCATCGGGCTTGCCGAGGCTTCCCCGAGGAACCAACTGGTCCGGACCGATCCGCTGCACGGCAACCATGCCCTCGGGCAGTCCGGCCTCTGCGGTGACATAGTGGGATTCCACGTCGCCGAGCCTGACCTTCACACGGTTGACGTTTTCAGCAGTGACTTTCTCACCGACGGCGATCTGACCTTTTGCCGCAAACACCTCGGTGGTCTGGTCGGCGCCCCCGACCAGTGACACAACACCGGCCACGGAGGCCAGGACCAGCAGGAACCCGAGAAGCAGCCTCGGATCCTTCCAAGACGGCTTTTTGAGCCTGACTGCACTGGCCGTCGTACCTGAACTCACGTGCTGTTCCCCCCGTCGGTGCCGGCGGACTGGCTGATGCGCCGGACTACCTCATTGTTACGGCAAATGGGCCTGATCGAAAGTCAAAAGACCAAACAACGCCAAACTGTGGATAACAGCACCACCCGACGCCAATGGTGGCAAAATAGAAACATGCCCCGATTCCTCACCCTTGCAGACGTAGCCGAACAGCTGCAGATCAACTCCCCGGCGGCCTATGCGCTCGTGCGTAGCGGCGAACTCAAAGCCATCCAGGTGGGCGGAAGGGGACAGTGGCGCGTGGAAGAAAAGATGCTGGAACAGTACATCGAAGAGCGCTACGCGGAAGCCGAGCGCATGATTCAGGAAGCCAAGTCCAAGTCACTCTGAGCAGGGACGCCCGTCTGAGCCGGGACCGGGGCGCGGGCGCACGAACCGCCGCCAGGGAGTGCGTTCAGAGCTCCGCTCCGCGTATTGAACGTAGTGCACCAAGCGAGGAAAAAGGCACCGAGGCAACCTGGCTGACGTTGGCGGCGCGGCGGACCTCTCCGGGCCGGGTCATGGCCAGATCGAAATAGTCCCGCCCCACGCGATCAATAACACCACTCAGTCCCGCCGCGCCGTGTGCGCCGCCGATGAGAATAACCGACAGATCAGCCCTGTCGCGCCCCAGGCCGCGAAGGGCACTGGCCAGCCCCAGCTTTCGCCGGACGGATGACGGCTCGGCCATTGCCAGCCTCCCCAGGCCGTGGTACCGGGAAACTGCCGCGAAGGGGACCAGCACCTGCTGATGATGATCGTTGAGCACCAGGCTCTCTCCCCCCACGTGACTCAAGGCGCCCTCGAACACGGCTCCGGATGCCAGGTGCACCGCCACCCTGAGCCCCAGGGAACCGCGCAACCTGTCCGCCAGTTCCACACCCGCGACATCTGCCCGCGACCGCTCGGCGATTTCCGATTCGAGCTCCAGCCGGCCAACTGAGGCCAGTTGTGCCTCCATGTCCTCAAACAAGGCGTCCCAACGCATGCCGCCAATCTAGGCGCGCGTCGTCCCCCGGTCAATTCGCGGCTGGCCCATGCGACGAAAAACAAATCACTGGACAAAAGTCGGAAAGTAAGTTCAAACTAGGTTGAAATAGATCAAACAACATCAAACAACATCAAACAACCTGAGGAGTAGGATCATGGAGGTTTCACGCGGCAGGCTGCTCCGCTCAGACGCAATGCTGGCGGTGACGATCCTGCTTCTCGGGCTCTTCCTGGCGGCTACAGGAGCCTCGCTGACGGAGCGATGGGAGCGATCATCTGCCAGGGACCAGTCACTGGCTTTCGAAGACCTGCTCGGATTTGTCGTCAACACAACAGGACTCATCATTGTCACCTGGTGGATTCTGTCGATGTTGATTGCACTAACTTCCGCCGGCCTGGAACGCGCCGGAAGCCGCCGGGCTGCGGAGATCACCGGAAGATACAGTCCTTCCTTCATGCGCCGCCTCGCCCTCGCCGCAGTGGGACTTCAGCTGCTGGGAGCACCGCTTGCCCACGCCGGCAGGGTGACTGCTGACCCCCAGTGGAGTCCAACCTCCCCTCCGGCCACCTCAGCAGTGTGGATGCCCACCGAACACGCGGCGTCAGCACCTCACCCCGGTCCCGGCGCCACTGATCCGAGGTGGAAACCGCACGCGCCCGTCGTCAGCCCGGGCCCATTGTCGGCACAACCTGTACGGGCTGCCCGCCAACAGCCGGTTGACGAGGACGGATCGGTCACCGTGGTGGCCGGTGACTCGCTGTGGACCATTGCGGCCAACCAGCTGGGCTCCCCCGCTTCTGATCGCGACATCGCCCTGGAATGGCCTCGCTGGTACGAGGCGAACAGGGCCGTCCTGGGTGAAAGCCCCGATCTCCTTCTCCCGGGACAGGTACTCCGGCCTCCGTCCAGGTCCTAAATCCGCAGTAAAGCCACACCTTAACTTTTAGGTATCCGCCATCAAACAGAGGAAAACGTCATGAGCGCATTGCATCTGGTCCCCACACTGCCGCAGGCGGAACGATCCAGCGACGGTAGCCGGGTTCAAGCCACCGAGAGCCGGCGTGCCCTCCAGACGGTGGATGAGAACAGGGAAATCTGTGCCATTGCCCGAGGGACGGTGCAGGCCGCAATCGAGGTGCTGGCGGGAACGCGTCCTGTCCAGCAGCTCTCACGCAGGCTTGACCAACGATGCCTGGCATCACTGCAGCACCGTGCCGCACTGACCCGACGGCTTGCTGCCGGTCCGTCTCCGACAGCAGGGCGACTGCACCGCAATCCGGCCGTCCGGTCGGTCCGCGCCTGCCAAGTCGCCGCTGGGATCTACGAGGCAAGTGCCGTCGTGGTGGATGAACTACGGGTCCGTGCAGTGGCAGTGAGGCTTGAGCGCAGCAATCAGGTGTGGCGGATCACCGCGCTGGAGATCGGCTGACTGTTCTTCGTGAAGGCGCCGCCGCACAAGCCACCCCTCCACACCTGCGCGAAGACGAATGAGGACCGGAACAGTTGTTCCGGTCCTCATCCGTATTCAAGGTACGGCTGCTTCGGCAGCCGTCTTTTCCTAGCGCTTCTTCTTTTTCGGAGCGGGCTTCCGGGTGCCGTCCTGGGCAGCGGCCTTGGCCGGATTTCCCGAACGCCCGGAGGTCCTTCCCTCGACACGCGTCTGGCTGGCGCCGTCTTCTCCCGGTGCGGTGTACTGCAACTGCGCGGGCTTCTCCGGAGCCTCCAGGCCGGCCGCACGGATCTGCGGCTCATGGTGCTCCGTGTGTTCCCCGGCGCCGTCGGCTACCACCACGTCTTCCGCGGGAGTCACCTCGACCTCAAGGTTGAACAGGAATCCGACGCTTTCCTCACGGATGGCCTCCATCATGGCCTGGAACATGATGAAACCCTCGCGCTGGTACTCCACCAGGGGATCTCGCTGGGCCATCGCCCTAAGGCCGATGCCTTCCTTCAGGTAGTCCATCTCGTAGAGATGCTCCTGCCACTTCCGGCCGATCACAGACAGGACCACCCGGCGTTCCAGTTCGCGCATGCTCTCGGATCCGATGACCTGTTCCCTGGCCTGGTAGACCAGTCGGGCGTCGGAAAGAATCTCTTCCTTCAGGAAGTCCACCGTGATGCGGGACTTGCCGCCGGCCTCGTCGATAACGTCGTGGGATGTAACGCTGACGGGGTAGAGCGTCTTCAGGTTCGTCCAGAGCTGGTTGAAGTCCCAGTCGTCGCCGGTGCCTTCGGTGGTTGCTGCGTCGATGAGGGCAGTGATGGTGTCCTCGATGAAGAACTGCACTTTCTCGTGCAGGTCGTCTCCCTCGAGGATGCGCCGGCGGTCGCCGTAGATTGCTTCACGCTGGCGGTTGAGGACGTCGTCGTACTTCAGCACGTTCTTGCGCTGTTCCGCGTTGCGGCCTTCAACCTGGCCCTGCGCAGATGCAATGGCACGGGACACCAGTTTCGACTCCAGTGCGACGTCGTCCGGCACCGAACTGTTCATGAGCCGTTCGGCCGCGCCCGAATTGAACAAACGCATTAGGTCATCTGTGAGGGACAGGTAGAACCGTGACTCACCGGGGTCGCCCTGACGTCCGGAACGGCCGCGGAGCTGGTTGTCGATGCGGCGCGACTCGTGGCGTTCGGTGCCCAGGACGTAGAGTCCACCGAGGTTCAGCACTTCTTCGTGCTCGTCCTTGACTGCTTGTTTGGCCGCTTCGAGCGCCGCAGGCCAGGCTGCTTCGTACTCTTCCGAGTTTTCTTCCGGATCCAGGCCTTTGGCGGCCAGTTCGGCGACGGCGGTGAATTCGGCGTTTCCGCCCAGCATGATGTCGGTACCGCGACCGGCCATGTTCGTGGCGACAGTCACGGCGCCCTTACGGCCGGCCTGCGCGACGATCGCGGCTTCACGGGCGTGGTTCTTCGCGTTCAGTACCTCGTGCCGGATGCCTTCCTTGGCCAGCAGCCTTGAGAGGTATTCGCTCTTCTCAACGCTGGTGGTTCCAACGAGGACGGGCTGGCCCTTTTCGTGGCGCTCAGCGATGTCCTTGACGACGGCGTCGAACTTGACCGCTTCGTTCTTGTAGACCAGGTCCGACTGATCGATGCGCTGCATGTCCCGGTTGGTGGGGATGGCCACCACTCCGAGCTTGTAGGTGCCCATGAATTCCGCGGCTTCGGTTTCGGCGGTGCCGGTCATGCCCGAAAGCTTGTCGTACATGCGGAAGTAGTTCTGCAGCGTGACGGTGGCCAGCGTCTGGTTCTCGGCCTTGATTTCGACGCCTTCCTTGGCCTCGATCGCCTGGTGCATTCCCTCGTTGTACCGGCGGCCGGCCAGGATGCGGCCGGTGTGTTCGTCAACGATCAGGACTTCGCCGTCGAGGATGACGTAGTCCTTGTCCCGCTTGAAGAGCTCCTTGGCCTTGATGGCGTTGTTCAGGAAGCCGATCAGCGGGGTGTTGGCTGACTCATAGAGATTGTGGATGCCGAGGTAGTCCTCGACCTTTTCGATTCCGGCTTCGAGCACACCCACGGTGCGCTTCTTTTCGTCGACCTCATAGTCGGTGTCGGCCTGGAGCCGGAGGACCACCTTGGCGAATTCGCTGTACCAGCGGTTCGTGTCGCCTTGGGCCGGACCGGAAATGATGAGCGGGGTACGGGCCTCGTCGATGAGGATGGAGTCCACTTCGTCAACGATCGCGAAGTGGTGGCCGCGCTGGACCAGTTCTGATTTGTCCCAGGCCATGTTGTCGCGCAGGTAGTCAAAACCGAACTCGTTGTTGGTGCCGTAGGTGATGTCCGCGGCGTATTGTTCGCGGCGTACGGCAGGGTCCTGGTTGGACAGGATGCAGCCGCTGCTCAGGCCAAGGAAGCGGTAGACGCGGCCCATGAGGTCGGACTGGTATTCGGCGAGGTAGTCGTTCACGGTGATGACGTGGACACCATTGCCGGCCAGGGCGTTGAGGTAGGCCGGAGCGGTGGCCACGAGAGTCTTTCCTTCGCCGGTCTTCATTTCGGCAATGTTGCCCAGATGCAGGGCTGCGCCGCCCATCAGCTGAACGTCGAAGTGCCGCATTCCCAAGGTTCGGGAGGAAGCTTCGCGGACGGCGGCGAAAGCCTCCGGCAGGAGATCGTCGAGCTTTTCGCCGTCCTGGTGGCGTTCCCGGAGCCGTCCGGTTTCTTCACGCAGTTCGGCGTCCGTGAAGGTCTTGAAAGAGCTCTCCAGGGCATTGATGGAATCGGCATAGTTCCTCAATTGCCTCAGGGTTTTTTTGTCACCCGTACGGAGAAGTTTTTCGATAAGTGATGCCACGTGAAGTTGCTCCCAGTCTCAAGCTGCCGAATTCTGGCGTGTTCAGTCTACGGGAGACACGCACGGCACGTTACGCCTGTTCCCTGAGAGCGGATAGTCCGGTTTCGTGGGCAGCGACGGCCTCAGCAAGGGAAGCGGCAAGGTCGCCGACCGGCGAGACAACCACGCCGTCAAGCCCCAGCCATTCGGCCATGAGGCGGAGCTCCATGGCAAGTTCAACGGCGGTGTCGGCTGGAGCACCCGGTTCGGCGTGCGCCGCCCTCGCGAGGAGCAGGCCGGCCGGCCTGTCGGCTTTGAGGTCCACACGAGCCACGATGCCGTCCCGAAGCAGGAACGGGAGGACGTAGTACCCGAAGCGTCGCTTGGCCTCCGGAGTGTAGATCTCGATCCTGAAGTGGAAGCCGAAGAGCTCCTCCAGCCGCCGACGCTCAAAGACAAGCGAGTCAAAAGGACTCAGAAGCGCCCGCCCGGTTGCCGCGCGGGGCAACCGGGCGTCAACATGCCGGTAAACCGGCCGGTCCCAGCCCCGGACCGATACCAGCTCAAGTCTGCCCCCGTCGACCAGGTGCTCCACCGCGATGGCGGCAGCCTTCATCGGCGTGCGGAAGTAGTCGGCGAAGCAGCGCACGGTGCCGATGCCATGGGCCCTTGCAGCGGCTTCAATGAGCCGGTCCATCGCTCCCGCGGGGTCGGCGTCCTGCGCGCCCCCGCCGTCCAACGCGGTGTACACCTTGGCGGACAGCGTGTAGCGGCGTTCGAACTGTTCGGTCCGGGAGGAGGCCGATACAAGTCCTTCCTCGAAAAGGTGCTCCAGGACACGCTTGACCGCGTTCCAGTTCCACCCCCAGTTGTCCGTCCGACGGTCTTCGACATGCCCGATCCGTGCCGTGAGTTCAGGGGCAGTCAGGGGCTTGCTATTGGCCAGAGCTGTGAGGACCTTTTCGGCTACGTCAGTGCGAAGTTCGGGATCCATGCCGGATGCGCCGACCCATTTCCGGTTCTGCCACAGCAGCAGGTCCGGAAAATGGTCCGGCCGGATGAAGCTCGCTTCGTGTGCCCAGTACTCCGTCATTCTGCGCGGATGCGTTGAGGCCATCCGGTGCAGAATGGCGCGGTCATAGTTTCCGAGCCGGGAAAAGAAAGGCAGGTAGTGGCTGCGGGCGAGAACGTTGACGGAGTCAATCTGGACAAGGTGGAGCCGGTCAAAGGTACGGCCCACCGCCCGTGCACTCACGGGTCCGGCGGGCCGTCCTTTGTCCAATCCCTGGGCTGCCAAAGCGATCCGCCGCGCCTGGATAAGGCTCAGCGATGCGCCCATGTCAGTCCTTCCGTTGGCTGGTCAACACCAGCTTAGGCGGACTCGCGGCTCAAGGGCGCGCAGGTTCATCCTCCGAGCGGTAGGCGAGGATCTTTTCCTCGACGGCTGCTTCGCCCGGTTCGCACGTCTGGTCCAGGCTGATGACGCCGTAGGTCCACCCGTCGCGCCGGTACACCACGGACGGCGCTTTGGTTTCCTTATCCACGAAGAGGTAGAAGTCGTGGCCCACGAGCTCCATGTTGTCGACGGCATCGTCGAGTGTGAGGGACGCCGCCGGGAACACCTTGCGGCGGATCAGGACCGGTGAATCTCCTGCAGGGATGTCATTGTCGACCTCGTAGGGCGACTTCTCAACGGGTGCAGCCTGGGGCTCCTGGTGGTTGATGGCCTCTACATACAGAGGCTCGGTGGTGCTTGCCGGCTCAAGGCTGGCAGTCGCCTCGCGGACGGCCTTGGGTGTGTGCCGCCCATGGTGGACCTTCTTGCGATCCTTGGCCCGGCGAAGGCGCTCAAGAAGCTTGTTGTAAGCGAGATCGAACGCGGCGAACTTGTCGGCGGCGCTTGCCTCTGCACGAATGACGGGGCCGCGGCCCAAGACGGTCAGCTCAACCGTGAGCAAGTCTGCGGTCTGGCGTGCCTTGGTCTCCTTGGAGACCTTCGCGTCCACCCGTTGGACCTTGTCTCCCAGCGATGCGATCTTTGAGATCTTCTCGTCGGCGTATTCGCGGAAGCGGTCTGAAACCGTCAAATTCCGTCCGCTGATCATGAACTCCATGGTGCCCTCCAAATGACTTCGGTGACACGACGGCGGCACTTCCCGGGGCCGATCTGACTGACAGTCGAGCCCCTTTCCGAGCCGCTATCGACAGGTACAACTGATCTTGGTACCCACAACCGACGTTAGTTCATCGCTACCCGTTATTCACCTTTTCTTCATTTATTTTTTTCAATGTCAGCCGCCAGTCCCTGCTGGAGCACCGGGAACGGCCGATGGGTCGGCGGCGTCGGGCGGGCGTGTCGCTGCCAGCACGACGGCACCCATCACCACGCCTCCCGCCCGGTGGACGGCACGCGCTGCTTCCGCCAGTGTGGCCCCGGTGGTGAGGACATCATCCACGATGATGCAGGGGCGTCCCCGGATGTCCGGCGCGAGCGGCGAGGATCTTGCCCGCATGGACCCCCGGACACGTTTGGCGCGGGCGCCCCGCCCCAGTCCCTTTTGGCCTCCGGCCATCGGGTGGGCTTGAACCAGCGCCCGGAGGCGTCCGGACAGGTCATTATTGGCAGCAGACGGCCCTTGCGTAAAGGCACGGCTCTTGCGGAGTGCGTCGGCGAGGTTCCCGGCGCCGAGGCTCCCGCTGCGGTCCAGATTCCGCAGCAGGAGGTGCACAGGGCTGAAGCCCCGCTTCCTGAACGCGCTGTTGGTGGTGGGAACGGGTATCAGGCAGTATCCCCGCAGTGTTCCGCCCGCCCCGTTGATGGCTCGACCGAGCGCCTTGGACAACACCGATCCGAGCTGCCCCTGGCCATGTTTCTTGAACGACAGCACAGCCTGTGCAAGTTCCTCGCGATAAATACCGGCGGCCACGACGGGGAGGATCACCGAACCGTTCACGTCCATGAGGGCAGGAGCCTGCCCCTCAGCCCGGAATGGGGTCCTGGTGAGGATACGCACCGCCCGCTCGCAGGGTCCGCACAGCGCGAAGTCTTCCGTCCCGCAACAGACGCATTCAACAGGGGCCGCCAGCGCCAGTAGCTCGCGGCCAGCGTTCGCTGCACCGTCCGCAGCCCGCGGCCACCACTGTGAGTAGCCGCTGCGGTGCTTTGCCGCGGTGGGCGCCGGCGGTTCAAGATCGGGGTCCACGTTTCTCTCCACATGCAAAGGCTCCATGGCGGGCGGCTCCACCGGAAGTCTCCTGTCCGCCTATGTGGAATCGGCGCATATGTGGACAAGGCCCCGCCGGTCTTAGCCGGGGAATGACGGGTCCACCGGCCCCTTCAGCTGGGGCGACCAGCCGTTTCCAAGGCGCTGGAATATGCCGTCGGCGGACTGCCCGAAGATTTCCTCCGGGCCGTTGCCGGCGCTGATGGCCGTAAGCCCGGGCCAGGGTGCCAGCTGCTGGGGCTGTGACGCCGCCAGGGACAGCAATTCGGGCGTTACGTTGTCAGTTGCCGATGCTTTCATGACCGCGACTGTGGTGTCGCTGACCCACACGCCACGGTCCGGATCGCGGTCGGTCAGGAGGGTGGTCGGGGCCGTGAGGTCGCGGGGGGTGCCGTCTGCACTGCGGACGATTCCCGTCACCTGCACCCGGGTTCTTCCGTTTTGTTCAGAAATCACCAGTGCCCGAACGCCTTCACGCGATATGCGGAATTCTTTGACGGTGCGTCCGGCCAGCCAGGCAGGGGCCAGCGTGACGGTGGGAATGCTGGCCCCTTCCGGAATTCCGGTGGGCCGGAAGGCGAGTACTTCCGTTGCCCCATTGGCGCCGGGACCGGCCGTCCAGACCCAATCCTGCTGGCCGAACGACGGGCGGGTCAGGGTGGTGCGGGTGGTCAGGGCCCGCGCAGGCTGCCCCGGCAAGATGGAATACAACGTGGTCCGGCTGCCGTTGAGGAACGCCGCCGACTGCGATACCGGCGATTCGGCAGGGGAAACCGGGCCGAGGGCCCCCACCGACTGGATATCCGGGAGCGGCGAGATCCGGTTGTTCTCATATCGGACCAGTTGGCCGTCGCTCACGGCGATCTGGCGGGCCGGCACGTTCTTGTCCCGGACAGGAGGCAGCACTGACCCGTTGTCCTCGACCCGGACAAGGTCCTGGTTCGCGCGCAGTTCGACGTTGACGACATCCGGCTGGCCGCGGAAGGAGAGAGCCAGCTGTGTCTGCATCCGCAATCTGTCCTCGTTGGAAGCCTCCACGAGTTCCTTGGCTGACAGGTCAACCTGCGCTGCGCCGGAGACGACCGGGACGGATTCCCGCGTCAGTTTCATCCCGGACGGGAAGGCACTGACCACGGCTCCCTTGAGATAGGGAGCCGGACCGCTCAGCAAGGCGCTGGTCATCGCCTTGACCGTTTTCTTCTTGTTGAACCATCGGACGTCGGGCACGGCGTGAGTGAAGCTGGGATCGTAGAAATAGATGGGGTAGGCGCCGTATATCACTTTAAATGTCTGCTCCGGGATGGCGATCCCGTCCGGGATGGCGGAGATGCGCCACTGGCCGTCCACCTGAGTCAGCGTGACCGGAATCTTCTCCTTGGTGCCCTCGGGAAATTGTGTGGCAATCCCGTCCGCATCAACCGAGTAGGCAACGTCCATTTCGTAGTTGTAGACGTTTTCCACCCCGGTGCGGACCACTCTGGTTGAGCGGAAGACCAGGGTGCGCTGGTCCGGTTTCCACGCAACGGAGGCTGCCTGAGTGAGGTATTCCCTCGCCACGGCGTAGTCGTCCTCGTAGCCGCTGCCAGCGAGGTAGAAGTCTTCAATGACGGATTCAGGTCCGGCGCCTTCGCGCGGCGCAACCGGGAAAAAGACGGGCGCGTTGTTTGGCTTGCCCGCGCTCTCGTCGGTGCTTTTCCCCACGGGACCCGAGCGCGGAATCTGGGCGCAGGAGGTTAGCAGCAGGAGCAATACAGTCATTAGGGCCGCGGCCACCGTGCCAAACCGCCGTGGGATACGGGTCATTTTGCTTCTTCCCCGCCCTCGCCATGCTTTAACCCCGGAGCAGCTGCCGACGGCACGGCCGGCTGAGGCGCTGCCTGCCCTGTGGGCCCGGCAGGACCGGCGTCGGCTCCTGCTCCCTCCGGGAAAGCAACGGTTCCAAACAGCAGCATGGTGCCCTGCCCCGATCCGCCCGGCAATTCGACGTCGGCCGGTTCCAGTTGGAGCGGCGATTTGGTGATGGCTTCGCCCTGCCGAAGCGGCAGCGTCAGCCGGAAGTTCGCTCCCGTCCCCTTGCTGCCCCAGGCCTGGAGCCACCCGTTGTGGAGTTTCGTGTCCTCCGCGGCGATGGACAGGCCCAGCCCGCTGCCGCCCGTGGTGCGCGCCCGGGCGGGGTCCGCACGCCAGAAACGGTCAAACACCCTGGCGGCTTCCGACTGTGTCATGCCGATACCGTGGTCGCGGACGGCTACCGCCACGGCGGTGTCGTTAGCAGCGACGGAAATACTGACCGGCTTGCCTTCGCTGTGCTCCAGCGCATTCAGCACCAGGTTGCGGAGAATCCGCTCGATGCGTCGGTCATCCATCTCCACCACGATGCTCTCTTCCCGCGAATTGATGGTGACCTCCGAACCGTACTCAGCCGCGACCGGCCCCGCGTCTTCCACGACGTTGGCCACGAGCTGAAGGATATCGGTGGGCTCGGCGTCGAGTACTGCCACGCCCGCATCGAAGCGTGAAATCTCAAGCAGGTCAGCAAGGAGGGACTGGAAGCGTTCCACCTGGTTGTAGAGCAGTTCCGCCGAGCGCTTGTTGATGGGGTCGAAATCGTGCCGCGCGTCGTACAGAACCTCTGCTGCCATCCGCACAGTGGTGAGCGGCGTGCGAAGCTCGTGGGACACATCCGAGACGAAGCGCTGCTGCATCTGCGACAAGGTGGCCAGCTGCGTGATCTGTTCCTGCAGGCTGGCGGCCATGTGATTGAACGATGCGCCCAACCGCGCCACCTCGTCCTCGCCTTTGACCACCATTCGTTCCTGGAGCTGCCCGGCCGCCAGCTTTTCCGACACCACTGCGGCGTGGCTGACCGGGCTGACCACGTTGCGCGTCACGTACCAGGCAATGGCACCGATGATAAGAACGAGGACCGCGCCGCCGGCCAGGAGGACGTTCTGTATTTCGTCGAGGGTCTTTTGCGCAGTGTTGAGGTCGTAAATAAGGTACAGCTCGTACACGGTGCCGTTGAACGTGACCTTGTTGCCCACGGCGATGCCCGGCCGGTCTTCCGTTCCCACAGGGAACTCCGTGGATGCCCAGAACTGGTCCTTTCCGGACTCCTGAACGGCCTTCCGCAGCTCCGGCGGAATCACGCTGATGGTCAGCTGGTCCGAGGCCCGCGATTCCACCCAGCGGTTGCGGGGCTTGGTCTGCTCGGGCATCGCCTCAAACACGTACCGCCGCTGGATCACGTTTCCGCGCCCCTCCACGGCATTCAAAGTGTCGTAGACAAGCGTAATGACGCTCGACTGGTCGGTGACCTGGGCGCCGTCGAACGTGTCCTGGACCTGTTTGACGTTATAGAGCGTCTCCGACTCAGCCTGCGTCAACCGCTCCTGGAACAGGTTGTTGGCGATCTGGTTCGACAGGTAGGCGCCAACAACTGCGAAGGAACCGATCGACAGCAGAAGCGTGGTGAGGACCGTCCGGAACTGCAAGGACCGGCGCCAGCGCCTGTGGAGCGCCCGCAGCAGGAATCGGACACCGGGCAGGAGCCTGATCAGCCCGGTCCGGACGAGCCGCGAGACCCGCAATCCCACGATCCGGGCGCGACGGACCCAGATCCGGGCGCGGAACGGCAACCCGGAGAGCACACCCGCGATGGCGTCGGTATGTTCCGGAGCGCTGTGGACGTGGGTGTGTTCCGTTTTTTGCGGGCGGGCTACCTCCGGCTCATGGCCGGCTTCGCCGCTGGGCGGTTCAGGAACCTGCTTTGTAGCCGACACCACGGACCGTCAAAACTACTTCGGGGGCTTCGGGGTCTCGCTCGATCTTTGACCTCAGCCGCTGGACGTGGACGTTCACTAGGCGGGTGTCTGCCGCGTGCCGGTATCCCCAGACCTGCTCCAGCAGCAGTTCGCGGGTGAAAACCTGCCAGGGTTTACGGGCAAGGGCAACGAGCAGGTCGAACTCGAGGGGCGTGAGCGAGATGCGTTCGTCGTTCCGGCTCACCAGGTGGCCGGCCACATCAATGGTGATGTCTGCGATGCGCAGCGTTTCGGGTGCCTTCTGGTCGCCGGGGCGGAGCCGGGCCCTGACACGGGCCACCAATTCCGCCGGCTTGAACGGTTTGGGAACGTAGTCGTCCGCACCCGACTCCAGGCCGCGGACCACGTCCGAGGTATCCGACTTCGCGGTCAGCATGACAATAGGTGAATCCGACTCGGCGCGGATCTGCCGGCACACTTCGATCCCGTCCATGCCCGGAAGCATCAGGTCGAGCAGCACGAGATCAGGCTTCGAGGAACGGAAGACTTCCAGCGCCTGCCCGCCGTCCGCGCAAAAGACGGGTTCAAAGCCGTCATTGCGCAGGACAATCCCGATCATCTCGGCCAGCGCTTCGTCATCGTCCACTACCAGAATGCGTGCCTTCATAGTTATATATTCGCCTATTGAATGGGCTTTGTCCCGTTGAGGGCCGACACGGCATGGCGCGGGCAACCGCCGTACGGGGCGCGCTTCGGACGGCGGACCGCCGCCACAGCGGGAAGAATCAGCCGGAAGCTATGAGGCATGCAGGCAAAACTATAGGCTGGGAGCGGGCCGGACGGTGCAGGACGCCGCCGGTCCGGAGCGCCGGGCGGAAGTTGTGGCCGGGCGGCTCGCGGACAGCGTCTTTTGGGGAGGAACAGGTTGTCAGAGCAGGATCCGAACGCGCGGCCCCGGGAGGGCCAGCAGCAGCCGGTGCAGCCACTCCCCTGGGATGCCCCCGCGCAGTGGAACGCACCGCCGCCCGCGTACGGCGGCCAGCCGCAGTGGGGCTCCCCCCATCCCGGGACGCAGCCGGCTCCGCCGCCGGGGTACGGTCAGCAGGCGTACGGTCAGCCCGGATACGTTCAGCCTGGATACGTCGCCCCGCCGAAGCCAGGCATCGTGCCCCTGCGGCCCCTGATGTTCGGCGAGATCCTGGATGGATCGTTTCAGACCATCAGGCGGAACGCCGGGGCGATGCTGGGCGCGGCGCTTCTTGCACAAACCCTGGCAACCGTTGTCAGCGCGGTCGTTACCGCAGAGACCCAATCGCGGGGACAGTCGATCGCGATGTGGGTATCCGGCATGGCTCCGCCCGAGATGCTCGGACTCGGCTTCGGCCTCCTCATCGGCGCCGCCCTGCTGGGACTCTTGTCCTTCTTTATCTCCATTGTGCTGCAGGGTGTGATGGCGGTACCCGTGGCCCGGTCGGTCCTGAACTGGCGCACAGGATTCAAGGAGATGTGGAAGCTGTCGCGGTCCAGGATCGGATCGTTGCTGGCGTATGGCGGGCTGCAGATCCTCGCCGGCATCACCCTGGGCGTCGTTCTGGTCGGCGCAGTCGTACTCCTGATTGATGGCATGCGCGGAGCCTCTGCGCTGATCCTCGTCCCGCTGTTCCTCGGTTCCATGCTGATCGTCCTGTGGCTCTCCATCCGGCTCCTCCTGGCGCCGACGGCGATCGTCGTCGAGGAGTTGGACGTTCTTGACGGCCTGCGGAGGTCCTGGCAGCTCACCCGACACAACTGGTGGCGCATCTTCGGCATCGTTTTGGTCATTTCCCTCCTGATCGGCATCATCAGCCAGATTGTGCTGGTCCCCCTCGGGATTGCTTCCGGCGGGCTCTCCTCCGTCATCGCGCCGCACGGCGACGACGACGGCCAGCGCGCCCTCGACGCGGGTCTCGGGGTCGCTGCGATCATCGTCACCGCGGTGGTCGGGGCGGTCGGCTACGCTTTCCAGACCTCTGTGATGGGCCTTCTTTATTTTGACCTCCGGATGCGCAAGGAGGGCCTGGACCTCGCCCTCCAGCGGCAGCTCGAAGCGGGCAACGACGCCGACGGCGTTCCCGGGCGCGGTGTGGCCCCCGAAGCAAACTCTGCGGGGCGTCCTCCCTCCGGCATCTGGCCCCAGCCGCCGTACGGACCGTCCCCTTACGCACAGCCGCCGTACGGACCGTCCCCTTATAACCCGCCGCAGAGCTACGGACCCCCGCCCGGATACAACCCGCCGCAGAGCTACGGCCAGCACCCAACCAATCCGCCGCCGGGCGCCGGATGACGGGGCCAGGCATTTACGAGGCTGTGCCCGCGCCTCCCGTGGAACCTGGCGCTGATGAGGCCCGCAGGTGGGCCGTCGAGGAGCTCTCCAAACCCGTCTACCAGGACGCGCAGCCCGACTGGCTCACCGATCTGTGGCGGCAGTTCACCGATTGGCTGCGATCCCTCGGCAGCGGCGACCCTGCCATTGACAGCGGAGTTGCGGTACCGGCCATCGGAGTGACAATCCTGGTTCTCATCGCCGTCGCTGTCCTTCTCGCGCGCCCCCGATTGAACGCCCGGCGCCAGCGCCCCGCCGGGGACGACGTCGATGCCGATCCTTCCGTCAGCCCGGCCGAGTACCGCCGGCGCGCGGCCGCGGCCGCAGCGCGCTCCGAGTGGCGCACCGCCATCGTCGAACAGTTCCGCGCCATGGTCCGGTCTGCCGAGGACCGCACGGTCATCGATCCCCTGCCCGGCCGGACGGCGGACGAGGTGGCCGGCCAGCTGGCCGGGGCGTTCGGCAGCCATGCCGCCGAACTCCGGCACGCGGCCGGCATCTTCGACGCTGTCCGGTACGGCGGTGCCGACGCCACCGGCAGCGACCACGCCGTCATAGTTGCGCTGGATCAGCTCCTGGATGCAGCAAAGCCCGACTTCGGCCAGCCGGCCGCGGACCGCCTGGCGCTGCCGCGATGACGCCCGTCCTCGAATCGGCGAACCGGCCGGTACGCGATGGAGGCGCGGCCGACGGTGATCGCCCGGTCCACACCTTCGCCGCATGGATCCGCCGTCACCGGACGTGGACGCTGCTCATCCTGGTCTTTTCGGTTGGAGTGGGGCTGTCGATCATGGCGCAGCTCTCCCCCCACGGCGACAGCTTCCCCCTGTCCACGCGCAACGCAGCTCCTGACGGTGCGCGGGCGGCGGCCGAGATATTGCGGAGCCGGGGTGTGGACGTTCGCCAGACCGATAACTTCGGATCAACGATGTCGGCGCTGGAGGATGCCGCCGGGGCCGGCGCCTTCGAAGACAGCACCGGCACCACCTTGTTCCTCTACGATCGAAACGGCTACCTGGACCCCGTGCAGCTGCAGGCGTTGCGGGAGGCCACGGACAGGCTGGTGGTGGTCACGCCCCGCCTCAGCACGCTCAGCGCCCTCGACGGCGAAATCCGCCCCGCCGGAGTGGTGCCGTCCGGAGTGGCAACCTTGGAACCCGGCTGCAGGCTCCACGATCCCGCGGCCGCCGGGGCCGTCACAGCGGAGTCCGCGTACCTCTACAAGGCCGACCGCGCCTGCTATGAGCCTGCAGAGGGCCTGGGCGGACTGTATGCCGCCAGTGACGACGGCAGTCTGGTGGTGCTGGGCAGCACGCAATTACTCAGTAACCGCCTGCTCGATGAACACGGCAATGCGGCATTGACGCTGAGGACGCTGGGGGCCTCGGACAACCTGGTCTGGTACCTTCCCGGGCTTGCGGACGTGGCCGAGGAGGACACACCCAAGACCCTGGACCAACTTGCCGCGCCGTGGGTCGCCTTCATCGGCCCCTGGCTGGCGCTGGTGGCCGTGCTGGCAATGGCCTGGCGGGGCCGGCGGCTGGGACCGCTGGTCTTCGAGCCGTTGCCGGTGGTGGTCAAGGCCGTTGAGACTGCTGAGGGCCGCGCCCGGCTGTACCACGACGCCCACGCCGTGGACAGGGCTGCTGACAGCCTTAGGGCCGGTACGCTGGTCCGCCTCGCCCGGGTCCTCCGGCTGGGACCGGATGCCGAGTCAACGGCAATTGTCGACGCCGCCGCACGGCACCTTGGGCGAACCCGCGAGGAGACAGCCCGCGTGCTGGAAGGCCGCCCGCGCACGGAGAGCGAGCTGGTCCACTGGGCCCAGCAGCTGGAATCACTAGAGAAAGAGGTAACCGCCCAATGAGTGAGCAGACCAACGGATTCACACAGGGCGGCCCCGGCGGTCCGGCCTTGGCAACGGTGGAGGCAGCGCCCGGCAGCGATCCCGTCCGCCAGGCCCTCCTCAACGTGCGGCACGAAGTGGCCAAGGCGGTCGTCGGCCAGGACGCCACCGTCACCGGGATGCTGATCGCATTGCTGTGCCGCGGTCATGTCCTGCTGGAGGGCGTTCCGGGTGTGGCCAAGACCCTGCTTGTCCGGACGCTTTCCGCCGCCCTGAGCCTGGACACCAAACGCGTACAGTTCACACCCGACCTCATGCCCGGCGACATCACCGGCTCGCTGGTCTTTGACTCCCGGACCTCGGAGTTCAGCTTCCGCGAGGGCCCTGTGTTCACCAACATCCTTCTCGCCGATGAGATCAACAGGACACCGCCGAAAACGCAGGCGTCCCTGCTGGAGGCCATGGAGGAACGCCAGGTTTCGGCAGACGGCGTCTCCCGGCTGCTTCCCGTTCCGTTCATCGTGGCAGCCACGCAGAACCCGGTGGAGTACGAGGGCACCTATCCCCTCCCTGAAGCCCAGCTGGACCGCTTCCTGCTGAAACTTGCCATGCCGTTGCCGGGGCGCGCTGATGAAATCGAGGTCATCCGCAGGCACGCGGCCGGCTTCGACTCCAGGAACCTGGCCGCCGCCGGCGTGCGCGCGGTCGCGGGTGCGGCCGAGCTGGAGGAGGCCCGACAGGCAGTGGCTGCCGTGGTGGTGGCGCCCGAAGTTGCCGCCTACATCGTTGACATCGCCAGGGCCACCCGTGCTGCCCCTTCCTTCCAGCTCGGAGTGTCGCCGCGCGGCGCCACCGCCCTGCTGAGTGCCGCCCGTGCATGGGCCTGGCTGTCCGGGCGGCAGTTCGTGACACCGGACGATGTGAAGGCGCTGGCCCTCCCCTGCCTGCGGCACCGTGTTGCCCTGCAGCCGGAAGCGCAGATGGACGGCGTGCATGTTGACGGGGTCCTCGCCAGCATCCTGGCAACTGTGCCCGTGCCCCGCTGACGCCATGGCCATTTCCGGACGGTTCGTACTTCTGGCCCTGGCAGGGCTGTTGCCCGTGATGCTGTTTCCCGGCTGGGGAACGGTCCTGCTGGTCTGCCTGGTCCTGGGCGCACTCCTGCTGCTGGACCTTGCCCTGGCCGCGCCGCTGCGGAAGATCACGTTGGACCGCACTCTTCCGGGGAACGTCACGCTGACAGGCAGCTGCGAATCCGTCCTGACCATTGGGAACACCGGTCCGCGCCGGCTCCGCGGCCTCGTGCGGGACGCCTGGCAGCCGTCCGCCGGTGCGCAGAATCCGCGCCAATTCACCGACGTCCCGGCCGGCGAACGGCGGCGCATGAAGGTGCTGCTGAAACCTGCCCGGCGCGGCGACCTGAAGGCACCCCACGTGACCCTCAGGGCCTTCGGCCCGCTGTGGCTGGCCGCACGGCAGCGGACCCTCCCGTGTCCCGGCGCCGTGCGGGTGCTCCCGCCGTTCCACTCACGGCGCCACCTACCGTCCAAGCTCCGCAAATTGCGCGAGCTCGACGGAAAGGCCGCGGTCCAGATCAGGGGTGCCGGCACCGAATTCGATTCCCTCCGCGACTACGTCCGCGGTGACGACGTGCGCTCGATTGACTGGCGCGCCACGGCGAGACGGTCCGCCGTCGTCGTCCGTACGTGGCGTCCCGAACGGGACCGTCGCGTGGTCATCATGCTGGACACCTCCCGGACGGCGGCTGCGAGGATCGACGATGAACCCAGGCTCGATACCGGAATTGAGGCCGCCCTGCTGCTGGCCGTCCTTGCCGAACGCGGCGGCGACCGTGTGGATTTCTTCGCCTTCGACCGCCGGACGCGCGGACGGGCAGGCTCCGCGTCGAAAGGAAACCTGCTGGGACAGCTCGTGCAGGCGATGGCCCCGCTGGAACCGGAACTCATTGAGCTGGACTGGAGCCAGGTCCCGGGCCAGATCCGGCAAATATCGGCGCACCGTTCGCTGGTGGTGCTGCTGACACCGCTGGACAGCGGCGCACCGGAAGAGGGACTGCTGCCGATGGCCGCCCAGCTGGCGCAGCAGCATGTTGTGGTGGTTGCCTCCGTGCGGGACCCCATGCTCGGTACCATGCAAAAGGAACGCACGACGGCGGCGCAGGTGTTCCGGGCGGCAGCCGCCGAACGGGCACTGCTGGAACGCGAGGCGGTTGCCATCCAGCTGCGCCAGATGGGGGTGGAAGTGGTGGACGCCGAACCCCACCAGCTGCCGCCCGCACTGGCGGACGCCTATATCCGGCTCAAAGCCGCGGGCAGACTATGAAAGATGTGTCGAAAACCAGGAGGCCAACGTGACCACGCCTATCTATGAACGCGCCCTGGGCAGCGACTTCGCCCGGCTGCAACCCGAGCTCCAGGAGTACTTTTCGCTTGCTCCCGGCTCAGGACGCTACGGCGTCGGGGAGGGTGTCTTCGACGTTGTGGGGTGCCGGCAGCAGTGGCTCCGTCCGCTGCTGCGGCTGACCAGCGGGGAAGAAGCCTTCTTCCCGGAATACGGTGAGCGAATTCCCTTCCGGATCGAAAACCACGCGCACCTCGATCCGTTCGGCCGGTCGAGCCTCACCGCCAGGCGCGAGATCCAGTTTCCTGGCCGCACGCGGTTGTTCCATGACACCACCAGCCTTGACGACTCGCGGAGCAAGCCGGGGCTGGTGGACTATGTCGGCCGCTACCGGCGCCTGGTCACTGACCTCAACCTGAGCGTGACGGCCGAAGGCAGGCTCCGCGGCGTCTCCGAATCGTCCCGGCTGTTCCTGGGTGCCCTGCGCATCCCGCTGCCGGCGGCCTTGGATGCCAAGGCGTACGCGGAGCAGTGGTGGGAACCGGCGGAGGGCGAAAACGGCAAGCACCGGATCCAGGTCAAGGTGATCCAGCCGCAGCTGGGTCTCGTCCTGGTGTATGCGGGGAGCTTCGACTACCGCCTTCGCTCCTACCCCGGCCAAAGCGCGGGGCAGGGCCACCTCCCGGGCTACGCCCGGCCGGACCGGTGGGAGAGCCGCGTTTAGCCGAGGGCCAGCTGGTTGAGCCCGTCCGCCACCTGGGTGAGGCGGGTCAGCACGGCGGTGGCAGACGACGGCGTGTGCCCGGCCAGCCCCTCGGACGGCGTCACCCGGATGGAGCCGAGCGAGGAGGCGGGAAGGCCCAGCTGGCGCCACGGACGCCACACGTTCTCCACGGCTTCCTGCACTCGCGGCAGTGCGGCGGACCGGTTGCCCACCGCGAGCACCCCGGCCCACAGGCTCTTGCCGGCCTCGACCGCACCGGCGAGCTGTTCCCACTGGCGGGAGGTGAGCGCCTTGAGCGGGACGGCTATCCCATCTGCACCCGACGAAAGAATGCGGTCGAAGGGCGCCTCAACTTCGGCAACCGCGATCACCGTTTCGACGGCACCGGCTGCCTTGGCCGCATCGATGACCAGGCGCCACGCCTCTGTCACTTCCTGCCCCGGAACAGCCCGCAGGGTCCTGTAGCCGCTGGATGTGGGAATGGTGCCGGCGAGGACCGCCGCAATATCAGGTTCATCGATCTGGACCACCAGCCGCGCCCCGGGCACAGCCGTGCCGACGCGGGCCAGTAAATCACCGACGCCGGCTGCCAGCGATGCGGCGATATCGCGTCGGGCGCCGTAGTCGAGCAACACCCGTTCGCCGTTGTGGAGGTGGAGGCCTGCGGCCAGGCTCAGCGGTCCTCGCAGGTGGACCTTGAAGTCGCGGGCCGGGCTTTCTTCCGTCCCGGCAACGTCGGCCAGGACGTTGATGTCCGTTGACAGCGCCGACTTCGCCCGCATGAGGTCTTTCCCCGGACGATCCACGATCCGCCATCCGTGGGGCTGAACGTCGACGGCCAGGTCCACCAGGAGTGACGCGGTCCGGCCGAGGGCATCGGAGCCGACGCCGCGGTCCGGAAGCTCCACGAGGAACGGCAGGTGCGGGTTCCCGAGTTCGCCGCGGACGATCCGCGTCGCCTCCAAAGGATCGTCACCGGGCCACGGGCCCAGGGCAGTGGCAGTTACTTGCGATTCCGGCATGGCCTAGGCGTCGACGGCGGTGGACGGGGCGGGCGGGGAAAGCAGCGGCCGGCCGGCAGCGGACCCGTTGTTCCCGGCGGCCTGGTGGTCTTCGGCAATGGCTTCGTGGTGCCGGATGACCTCGCCGATGATGAAGTTCAGGAATTTCTCGGCAAATGCCGGATCCAGGTGGGCCTCCTCGGCCAGGCGGCGCAGCCGCGCAATCTGGGCAGTCTCCCGGCCCGGGTCCCCGGCAGGCAGCCTGTGCGCCGCCTTGAGGAAACCGACCTTCTGCGTGGCCTTGAACCGTTCGGCGAGGAGGAACACGAGCGTGGCGTCGATGTTGTCGATACTGGACCGGATGGACAGTAGTTCCGCCATGACCGATTGGTCGACTTGTCCGGCCAACGAGCTGGCTGAGGGGTCGTAGGATTCGGCGTCTGGAAGGTCTTGGTTCTGCTCGGTCATGGTCCCAGTCTATGGGCACCCCGCCAATTCCCGGTGGCTGTTAAGCGTCCCCGCAACGTTCCCGTGTGAGGCTGCCGGGGACGGAAATGCCCGCCGTCCGGAACGGACGGCGGGCATTTCCAGCAGGGAGCGGAACTAACCGGCCAGCAGCGCGCGGTTGGCTTCCCGGCGCTTGGCCTGTTCGTCCGGATCAGGGACGGGCAGCGACGCGATCAGCCGGCGCGTGTAGTCGTGCTGGGGGGCGCCCATCACCTGGGTGCCTAGCCCCTGCTCCACGAGCTTGCCCTTGTAGAGCACGCCGACCCAGTGGGACAGGATGTCGACGACCGCGAGGTCGTGGCTGATGAACAGCGCGGCGAAGCCGAATTCCGCCTGGATGTCCTTGAACAGTTCCAGCACCACAGCCTGGACGGAAACGTCCAGCGCCGAAGTGGGTTCGTCGGCAATCAGCAGCTTTGGGTTCAGGATGAGGGCCCTGGCCAGTGACGCCCGCTGCCGCTGTCCGCCGGACAGTTCGTGCGGGAACCGGTCAGCATACGACGCCGGCAGCTGCACCGATTCGAGCAGCTCACCAACGCGTTTCCGCGCCTGTGCCGGCGTGGGATTGCTGTGGATGATGAGCGGCTCGGCAACGCAGTCGCCGATGGTTAGTTGCGGGTTGAAGGACGCCGCCGGGTCCTGGAAAACGAAGCCGATCTCCTTGCGGAGGGGCTTGAACGTCCGTTCCTTGAGGTTCAGCATCTCGTAGTCCAGCACCTTCAGGCTGCCGCCCGTGGTGCGGTTGAGTCCGGCGATGGCGCGTCCGATAGTGGTTTTGCCGGATCCCGATTCACCGACCAGGCCGAAGACCTCACCCTCGGACAGCGTAAAGCTCACGCCGTCTACGGCCTTGAAAGCGGGGGTGCCCAGCCTGCCGGGGTACTCAATGGTCAGGCCCTTGGCTTCCACCAGGACTTTGCCACCCTGGTGGGCCCGCGTCGTCATTCCCTCGGAAGCGGAGTTCCTGCCTAGGTGCGGCACAGCCGCCAGAAGCTTCCGTGTGTACTCCTGTTTCGGCTCGGCGAACAGCACCCTGGCGGTTGCCTCCTCGACGACATCGCCCTGGTACATCACCACCACCCGGTCGGCGAGATCGGCCACCACCCCCATGTTGTGGGTGATGAGCACGATCGAGGTGCCGTACGTGTCCCGCAGGTCCCTGAGCAGCTGGAGGATCTCAGCCTGGACCGTAACGTCCAACGCTGTTGTTGGTTCATCGGCGACGATCAGCCCCGGATTAAGTGCCAGTGCGGCCGCAATGACGACACGCTGCTTCTGGCCTCCGGAAAACTGGTGGGGATAGTAGTCCACCCGGTTTTCGGGGTCCGGGATGCCCACTTTCCGGAGGGCCTCGATGGCGCGGGATTTCGCCTCCCTGGCCGACACTTTGCCGCCCTTGCCCTGCGCATGGGCACGGATGCCTTCTGCGATCTGCCATCCCACGGTGAAGACGGGGTTCAGGGCCGTGGACGGTTCCTGGAAGACCATGGCGACGTCCCGGCCGCGGATCTGCCGCAGCTTGGCGGCGCTGACACTGATGACGTTGTTCCCGTTGATCAGCACCGCACCGGAGCTGATGGCGGTCTCCGGGAGGAGGCCGAGGATGGTCTTGGCAGTAACCGTCTTGCCGGAGCCTGACTCACCGACGATCGCCACCACTTCGCCCGGGTTGACCTCAAGGCTGACGTCCTTGACGGCATAGACGTCCCCGGCATCGGTAGCGAAAGTGACCTTCAAGTGGTCAATATCCAGGACCGGGCCTGTGCCGTGCTTGTCGATGTTGGTGGTCATGAACTGCTCACTTCTGCTTGAATTCCTGCCTGCGCGGCTGCGTTCGAATCAGGCCCGCCCTTGCCGGAAGCGGCCTTCTTGCGTCCGCGCAGCCGCGGATCGTTGAGGTCGTTGATGCTCTCACCCATGAGGGTGAGGCCGACGACGGTCAGCACCATTGCGAGGCCCGGGAACACGCCCGTCCACCAGATGCCGGACGTGGTGTCGGCCAGCGCCTGCTTCAGGTCGAAGCCCCATTCCGCGGCGGAGCTGGGTTCGATGCCAAAGCCCAGGAAGCCCAGGCCTGCCATCGTGAGGATTGCTTCGGAGGCGTTCAGCGTGAAGATCAGCGGCAGGGTACGCGTCGCGTTCTTATAGATGTGCCGGCGCATGATGCGGATGTTCGAGGCCCCCACTACCTTGGCGGATTCCACGAAGGGTTCGGCCTTGAGGCGGATGGTTTCGGACCGGATCACCCGGAAGTACTGAGGAATGAAGACCACGGTAATCGAGATTGCCGCGGCCATGATGCCGCCCAGCAGGCTGGACTGGCCGCCGCTGATGACGATTGCCATGACGATTGCGACCAGCAGCGAGGGGAAGGCATAGATGGCGTCCGCGATGACAACAAGGATCCGGTCCAGCCAGCCGCCGATGTAGCCGCTGACGAGTCCCAGGATGACGCCGATGAAGATCGACATCAGGACGGCCACAACGATCACCATGATGGCCGTCTGCGTTCCCCAGATAACCCGGGACAAAACGTCGTAGCCGCCCACCGTGGTCCCCAGCAGGTGCTTTCCACCGGGCGCCTCCTGGGCGGGGAAGTTGCCGTCCGCGTCCGAAAGCTGGGCGTACCCGTAGGGAGCCAGGAGTGGCGCGAATATGGCCGTCAGCACAAATGCACTGGTCAGGACGAGTCCTGCAACCAGCATTCCGCGTTGCAGGCCCACGCTCTTGTTGAAGTGCGAGATGACCGGCAGCCGGCGGAAGAGCGAAGCGCGGGGATCCGCTGCGGGTTCAACAGTTGTTGGGGTGCTCATGTCAGTACCTCACGCGGGGGTCGATCAGCGCGGCAACAATGTCCACGATGAAGTTGGTCACGGCCACGATGACGGCGAGGAGGACCACGATGCCCTGGACCGCAACGAAGTCGCGTGCCGTGAGGTAGGTGGCCAGCTGGAATCCCAGCCCTTTCCATTCGAAGGTTGTTTCCGTCAGCACGGCGCCTCCGAGCATCACTGCGATTTGCAGGCCCATCACGGTGATGATGGGGATCAGCGCAGGCTTGTAAGCGTGCTTGGTGACCAGCCGGAATTCGCTGACGCCGCGGGAGCGCCCGGCCTCCACGTAGTCCCGGCCCAGGGTTCCGATCACGTTGGTGCGGACCAGCCGCAGGAAGATGCCTGCGGTCAGCAGGCCCAGGGCGAGGGCCGGCAGGACCGCGTGCGCCATGACGTCACCCAGTGCTGCCATGTTGCCACTGCGGATGGCGTCCAGCCAGTAGATGCCTGTCGGCGACTGCAGGGAGGTGAGCTCCAGTTCGCTGGAGGTCTTGGCGCGACCAGCCACGGGGAGCCACCCGAGCCACACGGCGAAAGTGAGTTTCAGGAGCATGCCGGCGAAGAACACAGGAGTGCCGTAGCAGACGATGGCGAAAACGCGAAGTACAGCGTCGGGGGCGTGGTCCCTCCGGTAGGCGGCGACCATGCCCAGCGGAATACCCACCAGCAGGGCCACCAGCAACGCGTTGATGGTCAGTTCCAGAGTGGCAGAGCCGTAGGTGGCCAGCATTTCCGTGACCTGGCGGTTGTCCGAGAGGGTGGTGCCGAAGTTGCCCGTGGCCAGATGTCCCAGGTACTCGAAATACTGCACGAGGATCGGACGGTCATAGCCTGCGGCGGTGATCCGCTCCGCCAGCTGCTCAGGCGGCAGCCGGCCGCCCATGGCCGCAGTGATGGGATCGCCGGTGATGCGCATCAGGAAGAACACCAGCGTCACGAGGATGAAAATCGTAGGAAAGATCAAGAGGAACCTGATCAGGATGTATTGGCCCAGTCCCCCGCCGGACGATTTCTTTTTTGACGGCAGCAGGCCGTCGGCGTCGGTTGGCGGCGCCTCAATCAGTGTTGTCATTGGTACCTAAATGTGTGCTTCCGGCGGCTTCGTGGGCCCCGAAATCTGTTGCCCTGCTCCAGCACGAAAGGCGGGACGCCGCACGGGCGCCCCGCCTCCTCGGCTGGCCAGGACCGGATGGAGAACTGGACCTACTTGGAAATTACGCCAAGCCGGGTCTTGAAGGATGCGTCCAGGGTCTTTTCGACACCCTTGACATCCTTTCCGGCGACCATGAGCTGGGCGCCCTGCAGCAGCGGCAGCGTGGAAAGATCCTTGGCCACGGCCGTCTGGGCTTCGCCCAGCACCTTTTCGCGCTCTGCCTTGTCAACGGTGGTGAGCTGGGTCTTGATCAGCTCGGTGACGGATGCATTTTCGTAGTGGTTCTTGAGGAAGTTGCCCGGCACGAAGAACGGGGTCAGGTAGTTGTCCGCGTCCGAGTAATCGGGGAACCAGCCGAGCTGGTACACCGGGTAGGCGTCAGCAGTGCGGTCCTTGGAGTAGGTGACCCACTCGGTGGACTGCAGGTCAACCTTGAACAGTCCGGACTTTTCCAGCTGCTCCTTGATCATCGCGTACTCGTCGCCGGATGACTTGCCGTAGTGGTCCGGGTTGTACTGCAGCTTGATGTTCACCGGTGCCGTGACGCCTGCATCGGCGAAGGCCTTCTTGGCCTTGTCCAGGCTGGGCTTGCCGCTGCCGTCGCCGTACATTTCCTTCAGTGGCTGGATCGCGCCAACGAAGCCGTCGGGCACCACAGAGTACGCCGGCAGGTAAGTGCCTTTGTAGACCTGGGTTGCGATGGCGTCGCGGTCAACGACGTTGGCCATGGCCTGGCGGACGGCGAGGGCCTTGGCGGGATCCGCGTCGGCAGCCTTGGCACCGAACGGCATGGTGTCGAAGTTGAACACGATGTAGCGCAGCTCTCCACCGGGGCCCTTGTGGACCTTGACCTTGGAGTCCTTCTCCAGGTCTGCGGCGTCAGTTGCGGTCAAGCTCCGTCCGGCGACATCAATGTTCCCCTGCTGGACGTCCAACTTGAGGTTGTTTGAGTCGGCGTAGTACTTGATGGTGGCGCCGTCGTTCGCGGGCTTGCCGAGCAGGCCCTTGTAGTCCGGGTTGACCTTGAGGCTGACAAGCTCGTTCTTCTTGTAGCTGTCGATCGTATAGGGGCCGGCGAACGGTTTGCCCTTGACGATTTCATCGTCCGTCATCAGCTTGTCGGCCGGGAAGACCTCTTCGTCGACGATCGGTCCGGAGTTGGCTGCAAGAACGCCCGGGAAGACCTGGTCATTGCCGGCCTTCAGCTTGAAGACAACAGTGGAGTCGTCCTTGGCGGTGACCGACTCAAGGTTTCCCAGGAGCGAAGCCGGACCGTTCGGGTCAGCGATGCTGACGACGCGGTCGATGGAGAACTTCACGTCCGAGGATGTGAGTGCGTGCCCGTTGGCAAATTTGAGGTCCGACTTGAGCTTCACGGTGTATTCCGTGGGGCTGGTGAATTCCGCGGACTCCGCGATGTCGGGCGTGGCGTCTGCCGTGCCCGGCTTGGCGTTCAGGAGGAACGGGTAGATCTGGTTCATCACCATGAAGGAACCGGCATCGTAGGACCCCGCAGGATCGAGGGTAACGACCTTATCGGTGGTGCCGTAGGTAATGGTTCCGCCTCCGGCACCGCCGGTGGAAGTTCCGCCGCCGCCGGACGGACCTGTGCAGGCTGTCAGTGCAAACGCGGAAACACCCGCGAGCGCGATAGCGCTGTGCAGGGCCTTTTTGTTCATTGCCATCTGTGGACTTTCTGTTCGATGAGTACACGCGTGCCGCCGCGCAACTGGATCAGTTGGACTCGGTGGGCGGGACGTTGTCCTGATCACACGATTCAATCAGACCCGAGCGCGGTGAATCGTTACAACCTGTGAGTTGAGACACAAAATTTACCTGATTGGGTCAAAACTATCGTTTTCTTCAGCATTCCGGCCTGATCAGCCTCCGACGGAACGATGAGTGAGTGCCCTAAGGAATTGCCATTGAAGAGTCTCCTTCCCGGGAATAGAGTTGCCCTACCCGGCTGAAGGGAACACATCATGAGCAAAGCCGCCCTCTGTGTGGGGATCAACGAATTTGAACACCTGCCGAAATCCAGCTGGCTGCAGGGCTGCGTCAACGACGCCCGGGACCTCGCCGCACTGCTGCAAACCGGGTATGGGTTCGCCGAGTCGGACATCTCGCTGTTGCTGGATTCCCAGGCCACAAAGAGCCAGGTGATGGCGCAGCTGGATTCGATGATGGACCGCGCGGCCGCCGGCGAACTCCGGCACATCGTCTTCACCTTCTCCAGCCACGGAACGCAGATTCCAGACACCAACAACGACGAAGCGGACCGGCTGGATGAAGCCTTCGCCTGCTTCGACATCAACAACACCGGCGACTCGTGGGATCCGGCCACCGTCATCTCGGATGACGAACTGTTCACCCTCTTTGCCCGCTTGCCGGACGGCGTGCTGATGGACGTTGTGCTGGACACCTGCCACAGCGGCACGGGCCTGAAATCACTGGACCTCCTGCCCGGGCGGCGGCCCCGCTTCCTGCCGGCACCGACCCCCCGCGGCGTTGCTGCCACGGAGTTCAACGACACGCGGGCACTGCGTGACCTGGTGAAGGCCGGCCGGGGCGTCAAACCCGTTCTTTTGGCCGCCTGCCGGGCCGATCAGACCGCCGCCGACGCATTCCTGGAGGGCCGGTACAACGGAGCCTTCACGTACAACTTCATCAAGGCGGTCACCGGCGACGGGGCCCTGGGCCGGGCGGACATCCTCAAGCTGGTCAGCAAGGGCCTCAGGGCCGGCGGCTTCGACCAGGTGGCCCAGCTGGAAGGCTCGACGCCCGCACGGAAGGCCCCGTGGGGAAGCTGATGCAGGCCGGAAGCTGACCGCGGCGCGGGAAGCTGACGGCGGCTCACTCCCGGCGCTCGTCCTCCGGGTGGAAGGTCGCCGCCGGCATCTTTATCCCTGCTTCCCTTTTGACGGTTTCCAGTTTCTCCTGCTGCCACTCCGCGTCCATGACCGGCTTGAGGGCTGCGAAACAGAGCCGTCCACCCTCGTCAAACCGCAGCAGACCGCCGCCGCGGACGGTGTAGTAGTCACTGTCCACCCGGAGGCCAAGCTTGTTCCTTGCTTCGGTTTTGGACATAGTGACTGACTGCACGTAGGACGCGCCGATTTCGGAGACAACGAAACCGTCCGGCCCCACCCGGGTACTTGGACGCACCCGGTTCACCACGATGCTCGTGTCCTGATCGATGCCGGCAGCCTCGATCAACCGCGGGTTCTCCCACATGAAGCGGTTGACCTCCTCGGGATCGGCAGCCAGGGCAGACAACCGGACCGGGTAGCGCAGATCGCGAAGATGCTTAAGGCCGTCCAGGAGTTCGTCGGGCTCCGTGGAAAGGTCAATGTCCCAAAAGGCGTCGCGCACGGCCTGCCGGTATCCCATCATGTCCGTCGGCACCAGGACGGCGTCAGCTGCGAGGATTCCCCGCAGCAGGTCCTCCCAGCCCGGGTCCACCGGCGGCATGTAGGCGAGCCCCCGCAGCACCATGCCCAGCATCTGATGCCCAAGATGCGCCCCCGCTTCCGCCACCTGGTACCGGCTGGAGCGGCCGCCCGGCCTGTCCAGCCGCTGTAGCCAGAGCCTCACGACGGCGTCCAGCACACCCTTCACCGCAATCTCGCCCCGCCGGTGGGGCTCGGGATCCAGCCGCCATTCGAAGGGCACGTCCACGTCGAGGGGCCGCCTGGCGGCGCCCCGCGAAAACAGCCCGTCGGCCAGTCCGAACAGCCCGGAGGCCAGGACTTCCTTCTCCATGTTCCGGGCGGGTATGGCTCCGCGCTTCCCGTCCGGACCCGGAACAGCCACTGACAATTGTTGTTCCACCCGCTCAGGCGAGGAAAAGACGCTCAGCATGGCCACCAGGTCGGCAATGCATTCGTGCAGCGCGTAGCCGTCGAGCAAGGCATCGCTGTCTGTCCACTGGCGCCGGTAGCCGTCCAGGATCGCATGAGTCACCTCATGGGCGACGAGGTCATGATAGAGCGCCAACGGGACGGAACGCGTGGAACGGTCGTCGGTTCGGTGCCCAAAACGGATCAAGCCGCGTTCGCGGTCGTATCCAGTGGAGGCGTAGGGGATCTTGTCATACACACTGATGAGCAGCCGGTGGCCCGAGGCCCAGCCCATCCGGCGCCCCAGGGTGACTTCAAATGCCTGAAGTGTTGCGGTCGCCACCGCATAGACGTGCTGTGCGAGAAACCGGCTGTCGGTTAGCAGCTCTTCCAGCCCGGCGGGTGCGTCCTGGTCGTCGATGCACCATTCGTTGCGGTCCACGGACAGGGAAATGGGCCGGGGACCGTCAGCCCCGGGAGCCCGCACGCGCAGCGCCAGGCGTGCGCCGGCCGGGCCGTTGACCACCCTCTCCACCGGCACCCGAATGCTGGTGGTGAGCGGCTTTCCTGCCTTGCGGGTGAAGGGGCCCTCGGCAAGGGCGGTCAGCGCGACCATTTCGAGGCCGTGACCGATGCCAAGCGCTGCAGAGACCATGCCGGGCCCGCTTTCCTCAACTTTGCAGGCCACCCGTGAAGCGGTTGCCTGCATGAAGCCTGGTTCCCCAGGCCTCAATTATTGCGGGAGCAGGGGTGATTGACTACGGCAAACCGCCGCGGGCACCCGATTCCGATTAAAGCGCCGCGCGCTGCAGCGAACGCGCTGCGTCAATGGTGGCCTGCCCCAGGACCCGGCTTCCCTGGTAGAGCACCACGGTCTGTCCGGGGGCCACTCCGCGCAGCGGGGTGGTCAGCGTGACCACAAGGTTCGTCCGCTCCGCGCCGCCGTCGTCCGTCAGCAGTTCCGTATGGGCGGTTGCGGGAACGGGATCGCCGTGGGCCCTGACCTGGGCGTGGCAGTCGAACTCGTCGCCGGTGGCGATTTCCGCAATCGGCAGGCCGGCCCACGATACTTTGATGCCGCGGATCTCGTCGATGGCCAGGAGCGCCTCGGGGCCCACCACCACCTTGTTTTCCTTGGGCCGGATCTCCAGGACGAAGCGGGGCTTGCCGTCGGCGGCGGGCGTGCCCAGCTTGAGACCGCGGCGCTGGCCTACGGTGAACGCGTTGGCACCGGGGTGCTCGCCCACCTTGGACCCGGTTTCATCAACAATGTCGCCCGTGGTCATGTCGATCTTCTCCGCAAGCCACCCCGCGGTGTCACCGTCCGGAATGAAGCAGATGTCGTGGCTGTCCGGCTTGTTGGCCACTGACAGCCCGCGGCGTTCGGCCTCGGCGCGCACTTCGGCTTTCGAGGGGGTGTCCGCCAGCGGGAACATGGAGTGCTTGAGCTGTTCGTGGGTGAGGACGCCGAGCACGTAGCTCTGGTCCTTGGCCCAGTCGGCCGCGCGGTGGAGTTCCGGGTTTCCGTCGGCGTCGGTGATCACCTTGGCATAGTGGCCGGTGCAGACGGCGTCGAAGCCCAGTGCGATGGCCTTTTCCAGCAGCGCCGCAAACTTAATGCGTTCATTGCAGCGCATGCAGGGGTTCGGAGTGCGTCCGGCGGCATATTCGTCGATGAAGTCCTGGACCACGTCCTCCTTGAACCGCTCCGAGAAGTCCCAGACGTAGTACGGGATACCCAGGACGTCGCAGGCGCGCCAGGCGTCGCGCGAGTCTTCGATCGTGCAGCACCCGCGGCTTCCGGTACGGAGCGTTCCGGGCATCCTGGACAGCGCCAGGTGGACGCCGACGACGTCGTGTCCTGCCTCGACGGCGCGGGCGGCGGCAACGGCGGAATCGACTCCGCCGCTCATGGCTGCAAGAACTCGCATGCTGGCTTTCTCTAGGGGAAGGTGTGATGGTGCGGCCGCAGCTGGTACCGGGCCGGCGCACAGAACGCGGCCGGATACACTGCATGCCCAACTATTCTACTGCCTCGCCCAAGGGGGACCCGAAATCGCCCCCGCGACCCCTTGACGCCCACAGATGCGGATTCTATTGTCAGGAATAGTATTTTTAGAAGCGGGCCGCCGACAGGGTCGGCCCTCCAGGGAATCGAGCGGCGTCATGGCTGTCGAACACACCACCGAAAGCATCGTCATAGCGGGCGCGGGGCTGGCTGGCGCCACCGCTGCCCGCACCCTGCGCAGCGAGGGGTTTGCCGGCAGGATCAGCCTCATTGGCTCCGAACTGCACCACCCATACCTTCGTCCGCCGCTTTCCAAGGAGTACCTGCTGGGCAAAGCCGGCGAGGACGCGCTCCCCGTGGCTCCCGAGGCCTGGTATGCAGAGAACGACGTCGACCTCCGACTCGGCGTGACCGTCGCCGCCGTCGACCCCGGCTCGCACTCAGTACGTCTCAGCAGCGGCGAGTCCCTGGACTACGATGCGCTCCTGCTGGCTACGGGCGCCCTCCCCCGTCGCCTTTCCCTGCCGGGGAGCGGGCTGGACGGCGTCACCATGTTCCGGACCCTGGATGACAGCCGCCGCCTCCGGGAACAGTTATCGCCGGGCGGACGGAACGTGGTGATGGTCGGCTCGGGCTGGATCGGGATGGAACTGGCGGCTGCTGCCATCAGCTACGGCAACCACGTGACGCTGCTCGGACTCGAGGATGTCCCGCTGGCCTCCGCCATCGGACCTGAACTGGGCGGGTTTTTCCGCTCCGTTCATGAAGCACACGGTGTCCGGTTCCGCCCGGGCGCAACCGCATCCGAGCTACGCGGCGACTCCGGCCGCGTCACCGGCGTGGTCACCGGCTCGGGCGACGTATTGCCGGCCGACGTCGTGGTGATTGCCGTGGGCGTGGCACCGGACACCCGGCTCGCGGAGCAGGCAGGACTGGTCCTTGACAACGGGATACTGACGGACGCCTCCCTGCGGACCAGCGTCCCGGATATCTTCGCCGCCGGGGACGCGGCAAACGCGCTGCACCCGTTCACGGGGCAGCACCACCGCAGCGAGCATTGGCATAATGCGCTCAGCGGCGGAAAGATCGCGGCCAAAGCGATGCTTGGCCAGGGTGCAACTCTGGACACGATTCCGTACTTCTACACCGACCAGTACGACCTCAGCATGGAGTACTCGGGTTTCCCCACCCTGGCGGCGGCCGCCGAACCGGTTATCCGCGGGTCACTGGAGGGCAGGGAATTCATCGCATTCTGGCAGCATGAGGGCCGCGTGGTGGCAGGGATGAACGTCAACGTTCCCCGCACACAAAAAGCCATCAAGGCACTGATCTCCAGCCGGGAGACCATCGGGCCGGGCCGTCTGGCAGATCCCGGCGTCGCGCTGGATCAGCTCCTGGCGGACGACTGACGGGCCACTGTGGCGGCGGTCTGGATGGTCGATTCGTGCCCGGCCATGCCTGCCTGGCGGGCCCGGTCGTAGGCGCCCGGCAGTGCCGCCAGGAGGGCGTCGACGTCGGACTCTGTGGACGCGTGCCCCAGGGAGAAACGCTGCGCGCCGCGTGCGGTGTCCTCATCGAGCCCCATGGCCAGCAGGACGTGCGAGGGCCGTGGCACGCCGGCGGTGCAGGCCGAACCCGTGGACGATTCGACGCCGGCAAGGTCCAGCAGGAAGAGCAGGGAGTCACCCTCGCAGCCCGGGAAGGTGAAGTGCGCGTTGCCGGGCAAGCGTCCATCGCCCGGCGCTCCACGGAGGACGGCGTCGGGGACGGCGGCCCGCACGCCGGCGATCAGCCTGTCCCGCAGCCCGGCGATGCGGGCCGCTTCCCCGGGGAGGTCTTTGGTCACGGCTTCGGCAGCTGCGGCGAAGGCGGCGATCGACGCCGTGTCCAGCGTGCCCGACCGCACGTCGCGTTCCTGCCCTCCGCCGTGCAACACCGGCGTTAGCTTGACGGCGCGGCCCAGCAGCAGGGCACCGACCCCCACCGGGCCGCCGATCTTGTGGCCGGAGATGGACATGGCGTCCAGCCCGCTCGCCCGGAAGTCCACCGGCAATGACCCAAAGGCCTGGACTGCGTCCGAATGCACCGGAACGCCCACGGCATGGGCCGCCGCGACCACCTCATGCACCGGCTGGATGGTGCCAACCTCGTTGTTTGCCCACATCACCGAGACGAGGGCGATGGTCTCCGGGTTTCGGGAGAGCTCCGACCTCAGCGCATCCAGGACCACTACGCCGTCGGAATCCACGGGCAGCCACGTGACCTCGGCGCCCTCGTGCCGCTCCAGCCACTCCACCGTGTCCAGGACAGCATGATGTTCGACGGCGGAGCACAGGATCCGCGTGCGCTCCGGCTTCTCAGCGCGGCGGGCCCAGTAAAGGCCCTTGACAGCCAGGTTGTCAGCCTCCGTGCCGCCCGAGGTGAAGATGACTTCCGACGGGTGGGCCCCGGCTGCTGCGGCTATTGCCTCGCGGGCGTCCTCCACAGATCGTCGTGCCCGGCGGCCGGATCCGTGCAGCGACGACGGGTTGCCGGTCCTGGCCAGTTCGCGGGTGAGTACCGCCAGGGCCTCGGCGGCGATGGGCGTGGTGGCGGCATGATCGAGGTAGACGGACACAAGCCAATTCTAGCCGCGGCAACCCTGCCTGCCCCGGCACCGGGGTAGATTCGAGCGGTGAAAGCCTCGATTTACCTGGTGCTGGCCACCCTGTTCTGGTCCGGCAACCTTGCGGTGGGGCAGGCAGCCGTGGACACCATGACGCCGCTGGAACTCACCTTCTGGAGATGGGCGCTGGCCGCCCTTCCACTCGTGGCGCTGGCCCATTTTGTGGAACGTCCCGACTGGCGCGCCGTCCTTGGCCGCTGGCGGGTACTGCTGCTCCTGAGCGTGCTGGGCATGGGCTGCTACACCCTGCTGCTCTACACCGCCCTCCAGCACACGTCCGCTCTCAACGCTTCGCTGATCACGGCTGCCAATCCGGCGCTCATCGTGGTGATGGCCATCTTCATGCTCGGTGAAAAGCCCGGCCTCTTCGGCTGGCTGGGCATCGCCCTGGGTCTCACCGGGGTGCTCCTGGTCCTGACCCGGGGCGAACTGCTCCGGGTGTTCAGCATTACCTTCAATTTCGGTGAACTGCTGATGATCGGGGCGATTGTTGTGTGGGGTTTCTACACCATTATTTCCCGGCGGCTGGGCTTGCCGGCCATCGCGGCCACAGCCGTTCAGGTGGTGATGGCCACGGTCCTGCTGGGTCCGGTGGCACTCGCCGCGGGCGCCGGTTTCCCTGCTACCGCAGCCGAAGGATGGTCGATCGCCTACATCGCTGCCTTCCCTTCGCTGGGGGCGTACCTGTGCTGGAACCTCGCACTCAAAACGACGGCGCCCGCCACCGCCGGCAATTACCTGAACCTGATCGTTGTGTTCACGGCGGCCATCACGGTGATGATGGGCATTCCGGTCAGCCTGCCCCAGATCGTCGGGGGCATGCTTGTCGTAGCCGGTGTGCTGCTGGCAGGCCGGCCCCGGAAACCCGCGGAAATCAGGGCGGCGTAATCCTGGCGCAGCACTGGCCGGCGGCCTTGTTCCCCACGATGCGGTCCTCGGCAACACCGCAGCCGGCAGCCGCGCCGGTGAGGAACGCTCCGTTCATGGCACAGACCACGTCGGCATGGCCGTCCGCAAGCCGGTGAAACGGGCAGTTGCGCAGTGCGAAGCCGCCCGCACCGTCCGGATCCGGCAGGTACCCTTCCGCGGAGAGGAATTCCTCGAGGCTGTGACTCCCCTCCGCCATTTCCAGGCCCTTCGCGTAGGAGGTGGCCAGCAGCGCGTCCCGGACGGGCTCGCCGGCGGCACTGGACCGTTCGATCGCGGCGGCCATGAGTTCACCGGCCAGGTCATAGTTACGGTCGGGCACGGAAGCACTCAGTTCCGGCTGGGCCGGCCGGTACAGCTTTGCCGGCCGGCCAGAGCCGGGTCCGGCCTTCCCTCCGAGCTTGCGGAACTCAACGGTAAGCACGCCGTCCTGCACCAGCCTGTCCAACTGGAACGATGCCGTACTTCGCGGGATCTCCAGGGCGGCGGCCGCTTCGTCCCGTCCTACCGCCCCGGAGGACGACGAGACGAATCCGAAGAGTTTCCTGCGGTTCTCATCACCAAGCGATGCCACGGCCGCGATCCGGCGGGCCCAGGGAAGTCTGCGCATGGAACACCCTAACTCTAAAAACAAGATTCATTGCTTAATTCAGGATCTCTTTCTAAAATTATGTTACCTACTTTTAGAAGGAGCAAGCCATGAAATCATCCTCGGTGCTGACCACGCCCTCCCGCAGCCTGGCCTCCGAGCCGGGCAGGCAGGCCTTCCTGCTGCTTCGCACGGTCTTCACGGTCGCCCCGGTCATTTTCGGCCTCGACAAGTTCACCAACCTGCTCGCCGACTGGACCATGTATCTGGTCCCCGTGGCCACAGCCGTGGTTCCGTTGCCGGCCCAGACCATCATGTACATCGTTGGTGTCGTGGAGGTTGTTGCCGGTATAGCGGTGGCGCTCCGGCCACGCTTCGGATCGATGCTGGTGGCCGTGTGGCTGCTGGGAATCATCATCAACCTGCTGCTCCTGGGCAGCTTCTTCGACGTCGCACTTCGCGATTTTGGCCTGCTCGTGGCCGCCCTGGCCCTCAACCGGCTGTCACCCCGGAGTTCCCGCAAGGCCTAGCGGGAACGGCTCAGTCCGTTGGCGGAACGACAACCAGGCGTTCCGCCACGTCAGCCCGGGCCACTGCGAGCGCAGCGGAGTCCGGGCACACGAGTGAAATGTAAACAGACGACCCCGCTTTGCCAAAAAGCCTGGCCAGCACCGCTGCCGACCTTCCGCCTGGCGCCGATACGCCGTCGTAAGCCAGCACCTCAACCATCGGCCCGGGTTTGCCCGGTTCGCCGCCCCAGCGCAGGGTGTCGGTCTTCAGGTAGCCGGGGACCACGGTGGGATCCAGATACCGAAACAGTTCAGCGGTGGAGGCCTTGTCATCTCCGGTAACGGCCAGTGAGCCCTGATTCACGCGGACCCTGGCCGACACAACGCATCCGTCGGCTTTGACGTAGCGGTTCTCCCCGGCCACGTTCTCCTTGACCGGCTTCCAGCCCGGCGCCTCACGGAGCCCGTCCGAAAGGCCGACGGCGACTCCTGGGGCAAGGGAGTCCCCGGCAGTAAACGGAAGGTCCTTCGCGGCCACGGCCGCCGCATCGTGGCCCGGCGTAATGGTGGGCGTTGCCAGCGATGGCGTGGTCTGGACAGCGCTCGGGGCTGCAGGATCCGGGACGCCCACACTGCAGCCGCCCGCGCCGGCCAGCACCACTGCCAGGGTCAGCGTCCGCGCCAACTGCCGGATCACCCCGGTCAGAGTGTACGAACGGTTCGCAGCGTGTCCCCTGCCCATCGATTGCACACGGCCCCCACATACGCTCTGCCGGCGGCGCTGTTCCGGCCGGTCCTCCGCAAGAGTTTAGACGCTCCGGCCGGTATGCCGTCACGGCACGGCCAGCACCCTGATGGCCCCGGGCACCACCTCGATGGTCAGCGGCAACGGGCCGACCCGCTCGCCGTCGGCGTACGCAACAACGTTCGCGGCGGAGAGCTCAACACGGCGCACTTGCCTGATGTGCACTGCCCGGTGCCCGGTATGGCGGCCGGAAAAGACTTTCGGGAAGACTGCCAGGAAGCGCACCCTGGACAGCGGCTTCACGATGAACAGGTCCAGGAACCCGTCGTCGAGCACGGCGTCGGGGGTCACCTTCATGCCGCCCCCGATGGACTGGCCGTTCGCCACCGAAATGAGCATGGCCCCCTGCCGCCAGGTTTCGCCGTCGGCTGTCACGGTGTAGTCCACGGCTTTGAACGTGGCCAGTTCACGGAGCATGGCCAGGTTGTACCTGCTCCTGCCGCGGGGCCAGCGCCACGCGTTGGCGCGTTCGTTCACGGCGGCGTCGAAGCCGGCGGAAACCACTCCGGCGAACCATCTGGTTGCGCCATTCCCTGTGACGCGCCCTGCATCAATAAGGCGCCCGCCACCGTCGAGTGCAGCCAGGATCCGTTCACAGGCGGCCGTTGCATCGTTCAACGGGAGGCTCAGGGCCCGCGCCATGTCGTTGCCCGTACCGCTGGGAACGATACCCAGCGGCACCGTTCCGTAGGGCACGGCAAGTCCGGCGAGGGCGTTGATCCCCAGATGGACCATTCCGTCGCCGCCCACAACTACCAGGGCGTCGCAGCCCGAGTCCAGGGCCTCAACCACGGCAGCCGCGAGCCGGTCATAGCTGGCCTTTCTCAGCACGATCACATGTGCCCCGGCAGCGCGGAAGAAGGCCACTACGGCCTCTCCCGTGTGCCGGGTACCGCCGAACGAAGCACGCGGGTTGATGGCCACTGCGATGATCATGCGCTGAATTATGCCAGTGGCCGGGAACCAGAGCCGCCGGCGCGGACGTTGAGGCTGTACACGGTTAAACTGGGCGGACCGGACTGCCTGAGTGGACTGGAACCGACAAGATAAGGATCAGTGCTTGACCCAGGGCAGCAGCTCCCATTACCAGGTCCTTCGCCTTCCCGTGACGGCGACGGACAAAGAGATCAAGGTGGCCTACCGCAAGGCTGCCAGGCGGGCACATCCCGACCACGGCGGCGACGCCGCCGTTTTCCGGCAGGTGACCCTTGCCTACGAGACGCTGATTGATCCGAAGCGGCGGGCCGCCTACGACCGCTCGTACGCACATGGAACTGGCGCGACTCCGACGGAAGGCGCCCATTTCGACGCGCCCGCTGCCGGGAGCCGGGCGTCGGCAACCGTCCACCGGCCCAACAGTCCGCGCAACACGGCAGGCGACGCTCCGGTCTACGTCCCTCCGTTCGAGGACCAGGAGTCCGGCAGCGTTCCGCTGATCCCCGCGGAGCTTGCCGCCCGGCAGGTCCACGGCATGCCGCGGAAGCGGGGCATTTTCGGTGCGGAAGCCCGTATCCAGCGGGAAATGCGGACCGTTCAGCTGATCAGCAGGCAGATCCTCCCGGCCATTCCCGCCGCACGGCTGATCAACGGGCTGCAGTCACCGGCGGACAACAGCCACATCGACCACGCACTGCTGTCCGGCTACCGGCTCGCGCTGATCGGATCCATGCTGTTGCCCAAGGGTGCGTACGCCTGGAACGGCAGCACCCTGACGCACGGCGGCCGGGCCATTGCTCCGCCGCAGCTGGCGCACATCGTCCGGCGTATGCAGGACATCTTCCCGGAGCTGAACGTGACGGGATGGACCGTCATCCACAGTCCGGACGGCAACCTCCATGAGCCGGTGATCGACCACCACCGGCGATCACCCCGCGGGCATGAAACGGTACAGGTGGTCAACGGGGCCGGACTGGTCCGGGGACTCAAGGAGTTCCTGAGCTCCGGGCCCGCTCCGAATACCGTCAACGTCCCCGCCCTCGCCAGGCTGCTCCGCGGGATGCACTGACGGCTGGCTTGCACGGGCTGGCCTGCATGGAACGGACATCCGGGGGACGGGCGGCACGGACAGCGGACGGGGCGGGCGGTCGCTAGGATGGGACGGTGTTTCGCATCCTCTTCCACTCCCCCGAAATTCCCGGCAACACCGGCAATGCCATCCGGCTGGCTGCCATCACCGGTGCCGAGCTGCACCTGGTGGAGCCGCTGGGCTTTGACTTTTCCGACGCCAAACTACGCCGTGCCGGCCTGGACTATCACGACCTCGCCGTCGTGACGGTGCATAAAGACCTCGGCGCTGCCTGGAAAGCTTTGCAGCCCGAGCGCGTCTACGCGTTCACGTCCGATGGCGAAACCTCCTACACGGACATCAGCTACCTGCCCGGCGATGTGCTCCTCTTTGGCCAGGAATCCGTGGGACTGCCGGAGGATGTCAAGCACGACCCGCACGTAACGTCGCGGGTGCGGCTGCCGATGCTTCCCTCGCTTCGGTCCCTGAACCTCGCGAACGCGGCGTCCATTGCGGTTTTTGAAGCCTGGCGCCAGAACGGCTTCGCCGGCGCCAAGCTCTAGCCCGGCTCGCCCCGACCACGGCCCCGGGCACTGCCGCTGCCCCGACCGGCCGGCCGGCAATTAGTGGCACTCCTCCGCCCATCCTTCCGCGCCTGCACTCCGAATAACCTGTGAAGGCCAACCCGGGCCCCTACAGGATCGAGGAGCGGCAGGTGACTACAGTGCAGGTCCGCAGGTCCCCGGCCCGGAACAGTCGCACCGCCCACGGCGACGTTCCGAGCGCTCCCGGTGCCAAGCGTTCGCCCGAAATCGACTTATGCTTGGGGGTAATGGAAACTCCCAACGCCCCAAACCCCGAAGCCACCGCTTCCCCGGGCACTCCCGTCGAAGTGAACCGGCGGCTCGGTGAGCTGCTGGCACTCATCGCCAACGGTGACCAAGGGGCGTTCGCGGAATTCTATGAACTGACTTCCCGGCGCGTCTTCGGCATGGCACGCCGCGTGCTGATCGATCCCGAGCTCAGCGAGGACACCACTCAGGAAGTCTTCCTGCAGGTCTGGCAGAACGCGGCGAAATTCAATCCTGAGGCGGGCAGTCCGCTGGCATGGCTGATGACGATCTCGCACCGGCGTGCCGTGGACAAGGTCCGCTCCTCCCAGTCGTCCACTGACAGGGAAGCCAAATACGGCGCGAGCAGCCAGGACATTGACCATGACTCCGTTTCCGATGAGGTCGGCAGCAGGCTGGAAGCAGAAGCCGTTGTCAGGTGCCTGGATACCCTCACCGAGACGCAGCAGCAATCCGTCCGGCTGGCCTACTACGGCGGACTAACGTACCGCGAAGTCGCGGAGAAACTGAACGCCGCCGTACCCACCATCAAGTCCCGCATCCGCGATGGGCTGATCCGCTTGAAGACCTGTCTGGGGGTGAGTTGAGATGACCGACGTGAACCAACCGAACAGCAGCCGTCCGCCCGGGATGTTTGCCCACGATATCGCCACGGACCTGGCTTCCGGCCGTGCCGTGGAACTCGCCGAAGTGTATGCCCTGGACGCTGTGACCCCCGCCGAACGGGCCGCCATTGAGGAATACATCTCGGCCGCGCCGGGGCCGGAACGGGACGCCTTCGACGAACGCGTCCGGCAGGCACGCGAAACGCTGGCCTTCACCTTCACTGCGGAGGAGGAACCGCCCGCGGGGCTGTTCGACCGCATTGTGGCCCAGCTTCCGGCGCAGCCCGGCATCGTTCCGGTTTCCACCCCCATAGTCCACGGGCATGCGCAGGAACCGGGCCAGGCGCCTGGCACTGACGAACTCGGCGCCGCCCGTCAGCGCCGTGAAGAACGACGCCGGGCGCCCGGGCTCCGTAACTGGTTTATCGGGGTGGCCGCTGCCGCTGTCATCGCGCTGGGCGGCGTCGGAGTGGGAGCCTATGTGGCAAACCAGAACGATCCGCTGAACCAGGTGCTCCAGGCCCAGGATGTCCGGCAGGCAACCGTCGACGTCAGTGGCGGAGGAACGGCCACGGTTTCCATCTCGTCTTCCAAGGACGCAGTGGTGGTCAAGATGAACGGGGTGCCGGCTCCTCCGTCCGGCAAGGTGTACCAGATGTGGCTGATCCCCAAGGACGGCTCCGCTCCGGTTTCGCAGGGGCTCATGGACGCAGAGGCGTTGTCCAAGCCGGCCGTGGTGAAGGGCATCCATTCCGCGGCCGCGCTGGGCATCACCGTTGAACCGGTGGGCGGCTCGGCTTCGCCCACGTTGCCGACAGTCGCAGCGGCCCCTCTCGGCGCGTAGCCTGCTGCCGCCGCCAAGGCCGCGGGCTGGGAGCTCGGCTACGGTCCGCTGGAACCGCGAGAC
>NZ_JBWKYC010000016.1:0-8930 GCF_059423525.1 Arthrobacter sp. GW460-12-1-14-TSB2 | reverse complement strand
GGCCTGCGCGGCGGCGCGGCTCGCCTGAGCCGCGGTTCCGATGAATCGCGCCGCTAAATTATCAGCGACAGCAGCATCACGAAGCCGAAGCCGACAACGGAGATCAGCGTCTCCATGACGGACCACGTCTTGAAGGTCTGCCCGACGGTCAGACCGAAGAGCTCCTTTACCAGCCAGAAGCCTGCGTCGTTGACGTGGGAGAGGAAGAGCGAGCCCGCGCCGATGGCCAGGGCCAGCAGTGCGGCATGGGTCGGGGTCAGTGAACTGGCCAGCGGAGCCACGATGCCGGCTGCCGTCACCGTCGCTACTGTGGCGGAGCCGGTGGCCAGCCGCAGTGCGACGGCCACGATGAAGCCCAGCACCAGGACCGACATGTTGGTGCCTTCGGCCCACTTCTTGACGGCGTCGCCGACGCCCGCCCCGATCAGGGTCTGCTTGAAGCCGCCGCCGGCACCCACGATCAGCAGAATTGCCGCGATGGGGCCGAGGCTGGCGCCGACCTTGGACGTGATGCGGCTGCCGGTGAATCCCACGGCGTAACCGAAAGTGATGATCGCCAGCAGCACGGCCAGTGTCATGGCAACCAGGGGCTGGCCAACGAAGTCAAAGAAGATCCGGACCGGCGGTGCAGTCTTGGGATCGGGCCAGACGATGTCCACCACGGCTTTGAGTAGCATCAGCACCACCGGGAAGATGATGGTCAGCAGGGTGACAAGGAACGTGGGCTGGCGTTTGACGCCTTCCATGTCCGCGCCATGCTGGGTGTCGATGCCGCCGGCCACGGCGGGCGCACCCACCGGAACCCATTTCGCGGCGAGGCGTGAGAACAGCGGTCCGCAGATAATGACCGTGGGGATGGCAACGAGGATTCCCAGGGCCAGAGTGGTGCCGAGCTCTGCTTTGACGGCGCTGATCGCGATCAGGGGTCCGGGGTGCGGCGGCACCAGTCCGTGCAGCACTGAGAGCCCGGCCAGGGCGGGAATGGCGATGCGCATGAGCGGCATCTTGGAACGCTGCGTGACCAGGACGATCACGGGGAGCAGCAGCACAAGTCCGATTTCGAAGAACATCGGCAGGCCGATGATGACTGCCACCAGGGTGACGGACCAGACCACCTTGTTGCCGCTGGCCTTGTCCAGCAGCGTGTCCACCACGCGGTTGGCGCCGCCGGAGTCGGCCAGAAGCTTGCCGAGCATCGCGCCGAGGGCGATCAGCAGGCCGACTTCCTTCAGGACGCCGCCCACTCCGTCTTCGAAGTTGGAGATGACCTTGGCAAGTTCAACGCCCGAGGCAAGGCCCACGAAGGCCGAGCCGAGGACAAGCGCAAGGAAGGGGTGCAGCTTGAGTTTGGCGATCAGCACCACAATGAGTGCGATGCCGATTGCGGCGACCACCAGAAGCTGCGTGTCATGGCCGGTCCAGCCCTCGACGGCAGCAGGCAGCTGCATTGCTATTTGAGAATTCAAAGTATGGTTCCTAAGTGCGTAACGCTGGTCTATGGGGTCGCGGCGTCTGCCGCGTCCAGGTTGAGCCGCTCGATGATTTCCTGGGCTTCTTCCGACGGTGTGGCCGATACGCACAGGGAAATGTGGTTTTCGTCCGCCGTCGGCTCTTCCAGCGCATCAAACTGCGATTCGAGCAGCGCGGGAGGCATGAAGTGCCCGTGCCGCGATGCCAGGCGGTCGGAGATCTTTTCCTTGCTTCCCTGCAGGAAGACGAACACCACGCCCTCACCGCGCAGGGCGTCCCGGTAGCGCTTTTTTAGCGCGGAACAGGTGACGACGCCGGGGGTTCCGTCCTGCGTGTGCGCCCGGATCCATTCGGCGATGGATTCCAGCCACGGCCATCTGTCCTCATCGGTCAGCGGCTCACCGGCCTGCATTTTTGCGACGTTCGACGCCGGGTGCAGGTCGTCGCCTTCCGCCAGGTCCCATCCGAGCTTGCCGGCCAAGAGGCCGGCCACAGTTGATTTACCGGATCCTGAGACACCCATGATCACCAGTACCGGCTGCTGCGCAGTCTTCGCCATCAAAGTCTGCCTTCCTGAATAAATATGATTTAAACAGAGGCCAGCATATGACACGGGTTACACCCGGACAACCCTAGAACCCGGCGATGGTCCCGGAACCGTTGATTGTGACGACATGAAACGCCTCGGCACTGCGCCCGTCGGCCAAACCGGCCCGCGAGCCGGTACCCAGCATGAGGGCGCGGACTGTGCGGTCCATGGCATCCAGGTCCGGGTGCTGGCTGGCATGAACATGGATCGCCGCCAGCTTCTCCTCGACGTGTGCCGTGACGTCCACAAAATGGTTCTCCCGCTCCTCGGGTCCGGCAATCAGCCAGAGCCACGGCAGCTTGTAGGCTTCAAGGCCCGCCTCGGCCAGGTCCGGGTACGCGAAGGGGTTTTCCAGGGCCGGATAGACGGCGCGCGTTACGGCCTCGCCCACGGCGAGGTGGTCCGGATGGCTCTTCTGGATGCGGTTCCAGTTGCGTTCGGGATGCATGGAAAGCACGACGTCGGGCCGGATCTCCCGGATCAGCTTCACCACTCCCCTCATCACCTCGTGCGTCGGTTCCAGGTAGCCGTCCCGCTCGTGGAGATAGTGGATGTCGGTCACCCCGACCAGCGCAGCGGCCCGGCGTTGTTCCTCCGCCCGCATGGCCACGATCTGGTCGCGCTGCGCCGGGTCGAAACCGCCGGCGTCGCCGTCGGTCATGATGCAGTAACTGACCTCAACTCCTGCCGCGGTCCAGGCAGCGATCGTCCCGGCTGCGCCGAAGTCGATATCGTCCGGGTGGGCGGTAAAACAAAGGACCCGCTCAACCCGGTGGTGGTCCGGGTTGAACGGGCTCTTAGCCGTAGCATTGATGCTCAACTCATCAGCCTTTGCGCTTCTTGATCTCTTCGGTTGCCTGCGGAAGAACCTGGAAGAGGTCTCCGATGATGCCGAAATCGGCGATCTCGAAGACCGGTGATTCGGCATCCTTGTTGACGGCAACAATGACCTTGGCGGTCTGCATGCCGGCTTTCTGCTGGATGGCGCCGGAGATGCCGGCGGAAATGTAGAGCTGCGGGGAAACCGTCTTGCCGGTCTGGCCCACCTGCGCATCGTGGCCGATCCAGCCGGCATCTGTTGCGGCGCGGGACGCACCAACGGCGGCACCGAGGGCGTCGGCCAGTTCCTCAACCGGACCGAAATCGCCGTCGACGCCGCGTCCGCCTGCCACCACAATCCGGGCCTCGGTGAGGTCCGGACGGCCACTGGCCGGCTTGTCCGTGCGGCCGGTAATCCGGGCAGCGCCGGCCGAGGCGGACTCCGGCACGTCGACCGTGAGTACCTCCGGGCTTGCTGCTGCGCCTGCGGGTTCCGGCGTTACGCTGTTCGGCTTTACTGTCAGCACGGAGACTGCCGTAGTGGCCTTGGCCGTGGTCGTGTAGGAGCCCGCCAGCACCGACTTGTGCGCCGTGCCGTCCGGGTCCACTGCCACGACGTCGGTGATGACGCCGGCGCCAAGCTTGATGCCCAGCCGGGCTGCGATCTCCTTCCCGTCAAACGAGTTCTCCAGGAGCACTGTTGTGGCACCCGAGGCCGCAACGGCCCCGGCCAGGAATGCAGCCTTGGGGCCCACCAGGTAAGCGTCAAGGTCGTCGGACGAGGGCCGGAAGATGGCGGCGGCGCCGTGCGAACCGAAGGCGCCGGCGACGTCGTCGTTCAGTGGTCCGTTGACGGCGACTGCCGTTTCACCGAGCGTACGGGCGATCGTCAACAGTTCAAGGCTGCTCTTCTTGAGCGCCTGGCCGGGGTTGTCAATGAATACAAGTACTTTTGCCATGTCTGGAATCCTCTTAGAGCAGCTTCTGGGCGGCCAGGAACTCGACCAGCTTGATGCCGGCGTCGCCTTCGTCGGTGATGATGGTGCCGGCGGTGCGCGGCGGGCGGGCGGCTGCCGTCTGCACAGCGGTCCACGAACCGGCCTTGCCCACCTGTGCAGGGTCGACGCCGATCTCAGCGAGCGAGAGCGTGGTGATGGTCTTGCGCTTTGCAGCGATGATTCCCTTGAAGTTAGGGAAGCGCGGCTCGTTGATCTGGTCGGTAACCGACACGACGGCGGGCAGCGGTGCCTCGATGGTGTCATAGTGCGTGTCGCTGTCGCGCCGGGCGATGACGCGGCCGCCGTCCACTTCCAGTTCGGAGGCGAACGTGACCTGCGGGAGCCCGAGCCGCTCGGCCAGCTGCGCAGGAACGAGGGAGGTCTCGCCGTCGGTGGACGCCATGCCGGTCAGGACCAGGTCCACGGGGCTGTCTGCTCCAAGGTGGCGGACGGCTGCAGCCAGTGCCAGTGACGTCGCGGCTGCATCGGATCCGGCCAGCGCGTCGTCGCGGAGGTGGACGCCTTCGGTGGCGCCGATCTGGAGGGACTTCTTGATGGCATTGACGGCGCCGGCGGGACCCATGCTCAAAGCGATGACCTGGTTGCCGGCCTTTGCTCCGCCGCGGGCTTCTGTCAGCTGCAGCGCGGCTTCCAGGGCGTATTCGTCCAGCTCGGACAGGATGCTATCGGCGCGGTCCGTGGTGTTGTCCTCGGCGCTGAGGTGACGGTCCAATTGCGCGTCTGGTACATGCTTGACCAGAACGATGATCTTCAATGTCTCTTCCACTTTCTGTACAGCAGCCTTCCATGCTTGTGGATAGCCAGCCGGGTGAGGTTATGGCCGCGGATCTCCCCCGGGGTGCGGGTAGAACCAAGCTAACCATATAGCGGGGCGCCCGCGCCGTCCCGTTAAGGCCTGTGTCAGGCCGGCGCAGGACCGCGGCAGGCGGGCGCAGGACCGCGGCAGGCGGGCGCGGGACCGCGACGGCCGAGCAGCGGGGGGGGGGGGGGGGGGGGGGGGGGGGGCACCATGCAGGTGCCCCCGCCTCCGCTGTCGGGTGAATACGTGCCGCGCTGCCGGACGCGACGCCGGCAGTTACTGCTCCGCTGCCGCTCCGAGTGTCACGTCCACCTGCTGTTGCTGGCCGCCGCGCTGGAACGTGACCTTCACGGTCGCGCCCGCCGGCTGCTCCCGAACCGCTGCGGTCAACTGGTTGGGATCGCTGATGACGAGGTCGTTGAATTTCGTCACGACGTCGCCCACTTTCAGGCCGGCCTTGGCGGCGGCGGAGCCTGACTCCACGGTGGCCACTTCCGCACCCACCGAGAAGGACGAGCTTGAGGACGTGGAGGACTTCGACTTCACACTGACGCCGAACTGGCCGTGCGTGGCTTTGCCGTTGTCAATGATCTCCTGGGCAACACGCTTGGCGTTGTTGATCGGAACACTGAAGCCCACGCCGATGTTGCCGCTGGTGCTCGAGCTGGAATCGCCGCCCGCCGAGGCAATGGCCACGTTCACACCGATGACCTCACCCTTGCTGTTGACCAGGGCGCCGCCGGAGTTGCCGGGGTTAATGGCGGCGTCGGTCTGGATCACGTTAAGGGAGATGGATCCCTGGTTCGCGGAGTTCTGGCTTTGGCCGCCGTCCGGCGGGGCAAACTGGAAGCCGCCTTCGCCGTCGCTTTGGGAATCATCCGCGCCTTCCTTGGGCGCTGCCGATGAGGCCACGCTGATGGTCCGGTTCAGCGTGGAGACGATACCGTCGGTGACCGTTCCCGTCAGGCCCAGGGGCGAGCCGATGGCAATGGCGGTGTCACCAACGTTCAGCTTGCTGGAGTCACCAAGGGTTGCCGGCGTCAGCCCCGAGGCGTTGTCCACCTTGATCACTGCAAGGTCGCTGAGGGGGTCCGTGCCAACGATTTTCGCGGTGAGCACCCTGCCGTCACTCGTCCGGACTTCGATGGTGGCGCTGGCCGTCTTGCCGTCAAGGGTCACAACGTGGGTATTGGTCAGGATATGACCGTCGTCGTCGAGGATGATTCCCGAACCGGTGCCGCCGTCGCTGCCGCTCGTCGCTTTTATGGTCACCACGCTCGGGGAAGCCTTCAGCGAAGCGGCGGTAATGACGTTCACGTCATCTTTGTTGTTGACGATCACGGTGCTGGGCTGGCCGCCGGCGCTGCTGACGGCTGACGTGGAGCCGTTGCTGAGGAAAGCATCGCTGGCCGCCACCACTCCGCCGCCCACCAGGCCGGCGGCAAGAATGCTGGCCACCAGGGTTCCCACGCCAAAGGCCGCTTTCCGCTTCGGGGTGCTTGCAGGATCGGAGGCGTACATGCTGCCCGGGTGCTGGTGGCTGGCCTGGTAGGGGCCGCTGCCCTGCGGGGCGCCGGCACCGGAGTAGTTGCTGTGTCCCTGGTGGGCGTCATGCGGGGCGGAAGGGCCCGCCTGTTGGCCGTAGAAAGGCTGGTGCTGCGGATAGACGGGCTGCGGTGCACCGTCCCCGCCTGAATGTGGCTGACCGTCACGGAAGTGCGCATTTCGATCGTCGGACTGTGCCCGGTCGAGCCGGATAGTCGGGTTGTCCTGGGCGCTCGGGTTGCGCTGCGCATCAGGGTTTCCTTGGACTGAGTCTCCGGCTGGCCGCGCCGGTGCCTGCGGCTGCAGCGCGGACTGCTGCCGGGGCTCTGCATCCAGCGGTTGCGTGTCCGCGTGAGCAGGCTGCGCCGGCCAGCCCTCCCCGGGCTTTTCCGGACCCCTGTTCTCAGGCGATCCACCCTGTGCTGGGTTCTCAGTCATTAGACTTCCTTTCATCCTTGTCTGCCTTTAACTATGGACCCTCAGACTGGAGCTAAGGCGGACGTTGGCTGGGAGGTTGCTGAACGCCGTCGGAGTCCATTTTTTGCAGGTCCGGCAGGTGCTTTCAGCGCTTTTCGCTGGTGGCATATTCCCCGTTGTGGACGGGCAATTTGGTGCACCATAGAATCAAATGGAATTGCCACAGCGACCTGCGGCTTTACACATGCGTGGGGGCGCTGCTGCATTCTGTGACGACTGGCTCGGCCGAATCAGTCGCAGAAGTGCTGAAGGGTTGCACATGCGGTCTAATTTCAAACGTCTCCTCGCCGTGATCGGCCTTGCCGGGTTGCTGGCGGTTCCCGCCACCTCAGCCTGGGCCGAAGACCCGGTGACCATTCCGTCCGGCTCGAACATCGTGGACAACGCCAATGTTCTCGGAGGACGTAAGGCCGAAGTTCAGGAAGCAATCCAGAAGCTCCTGAAAGACCACAAGTACAACCTCTACGTGGTGACTGTGGACTCTTTCACAAACCCGGCCGATCCCGCGGCGTGGGCACAGAAAGTGGCAACGAACAAGAGCATGGGCAGGGCCGATGCCATTCTGGCGATAGCGGAAGAGGGTAAATTCAGCTTTGTACTGAACTCGGCAAGCCCCATTAAGTCCAAGCAGTCCAACATCAGCCAGAATGCCGTGACGGCGAACCTGGCCGGCGGCAAGAAGGACTATGCCCAGGCAGCCATCGACACCGCTGCGGCCATCGGAGACGCGGCAGGCGGCGGCAGCGGCACCGTTTCCTCAGGCGATGGCGCCGGAGCGGCCGTACTGGTCGGCACGGGTGTCGTCGTGGCGGGTGGCGCGGGCGCGTACCTGTACTTCAGGAACCGCCGGAAGAAGGCAGCCCTTGCGTCCAGTGCCAGCTATGGCCCGCAGGGTGCGGAGCTTGACCCGCTGGCCTCCCTGAGCGTGGACGAGCTGCGCAAAAAGAGCGGTTCGCTGCTTATTGAGGCCGATAACGCCATTAACTCGAGCGAGCAGGAACTGGGCTTCGCCCAGGCACAGTACGGCGATGCCGCCGTCGGGAACTTCACCAAGGCCCTGCAGGAAGCCAAGGGCCACATGTCCGAGTCGTTCAAACTGCAGCAGCAGCTCGACGACCACATCCCGGACACCGAAGAGCAGCAGCGGAGCTGGCTCGGCGAAATTATCCGCCGTTCCGAGGCTGCCCTGGCATCCCTCCAGGAACAAAAGGCAGACTTCGATTCGCTCCGTGAACTTGAGAAGAACGCCCCCCAGGCCCTTGCCGCGGTGAACGCCGGGGCCCAGGAAGCCGACGCCCGGATCGCCACGGCTGAACAAACCCTGACAACCCTGCGGGCCAAATACGCGGACAGCGCCCTTGTCCAGGTCTCGGACAACATCGGCCAGGCCAAGGAGCGGCTGGCTTTCGTGCAGAACGCCACGTCCACGGCCCAGGACAAGCTGGCCTCCGGAGAAGGCAGCCTGGCTGCAGTGGCCGTCCGTGCTGCGGAAGAGAGCCTGCACCAGACAAAAGTGTTGATCGATGCCATCACGAAGGTCTCCGGCAGCTTGGACGAGGCCCGCAACAGCCTCGAGGCCGCGGTGGTTGACACGTCACAGGACCTCGCGCAGGCCAAGGCGATGATCCAGTCCGGAGCCCATCCGGAACTTGCCGGGCCGGTGGCCGGAGTGGAAGCAGCCCTGGCGCAGGTCAAGGCGGAAATCCAGGGCGGCAAGATCGATCCGATTGCCACGTTGGAGCGGGTGGAAACGGCCCATCAGTCGCTGGACCAGTCCCTGACGGGCATCCGGGACCAGCAGGAACAGGCCCGCCGCGCACAGGCTTCGTTGCAGCAGACCATCATGTCGGCGCAGGCGCAGATCAGCGCCACCTCGGACTACATCACGGCGCGCCGCGGCGGAGTCGGGACCGAAGCGCGTACCCGCCTGGCCGAAGCCCAGCGGAACCTGGATTATGCCTTGTCCATCTCCCGCAATGATCCGGTCACGGCGCTGACGTACGCTCAGCAGGCCCACGCCCTGGCAGCCCAGGCCGCACAGCTCGCCCAGGGCGATGTGGACAGCTTCGGCTACGCAAACCAGGGCTACGGCCGCGGCGGCATGTTCGGTGGCGGAGGCGGTGGCGGACTCGGCGGTGCCATCCTCGGCGGCATCCTCATCAATTCCATCCTCAACGGAGGCAGCGGCGGCGGCTGGGGCGGCGGTCACAGC
>NZ_JBWKYC010000015.1:0-134820 GCF_059423525.1 Arthrobacter sp. GW460-12-1-14-TSB2 | reverse complement strand
GGCTGGGGCTGGGGCGGCGTAGCCGACGCCGGGCCCAAAGCCTCTCGTGGACTCCGGCGGATTGCGATTAGCTTAGGGCATACCCACCGTTTGAGCAGTGAAAGCGGGGACGCGTGATGGGCAGCCCATGGAACGCTGATGGCGGCTACGACGAAGGGCCCGACAGCGGGGTCCCGGCCGACAACATGGTCCCCTCCGACCCGGCGGTCCCCTCCGACCCGGTTTCCCGGATCCGGGAAACGGTGGTTGCCCGGCAGGAGGAGCGGTTCGGCGGCATCAAAATCGGTTCGGCCTTCTTCGGCTGCCTGACTGCCGCCGCAATGACTTTCCTGCTGGCCGCTTTGGCTGTGGCGGCGGGGAGGGCCGGGCTTCTGGCCGGCCCGGCCCTGGTCTCGGGATCCGCCGACGCGTCCTCTCCGTTCAGCGGGATCACCGGCACGGTCCTGCTTTTCCTGGTCCCCTTCCTCGCCTTTGTTTCAGGCGGCTATGTCGCAGGACGGATGGCCCGTTTCAACGATGTCGGCCAGGGACTCATGGTGTGGCTGTGGGCCGTTATCGCGGCCGCGGGAATCGCCCTGCTTGCCCTCGTCAGTAGCGGGCAGTTCAATGCCCTGAACGTGGCCAGTGATTTCCTACGAGTACCCGTCCTTGAGGGCCAGCTGGGTACAACCAGCATTATCGCGGTCATCGCCGTTGCCGCCGTAGCGCTGATGGGAGCCGTTCTGGGCGGCCTGGCGGGAGTCCACTACCACCGAAAAGTGGACCGGGTTGGGTTCGCTCGTGCGGAGGAGCACTACCAGCCCTAGGTTCAGGTGTGCGCTAGACGGCAGCCGCCACGCGTTCACCGTTGAAGTATTCGAGCTGCCAGCCGTCAACGGCATGGTGGTGCGCGAGGTTCAGCACGGCGTTGTCGACGCTTTGCAGGGTGCGGCCGATGGCGCGGCTGAGGCTCACGCGGATGAGGGTGCCGTGGGCGACCACCAGGACGCGGCGGCCGCGGAACTCCTCGGCGAGGGTTTCCAGCGCGGCCAACCCGCGGGAGGCCGCCTCGTCCTCGCTTTCTGCGCCGCGGAAACCGCCGGGGATGCGCAGTGCGTCAAGCTCGGGCCCGGCCTGCAGGCCCTCGGCGGGACCGAAGCTGCGCTCGGTGAGCTCCGGAATGTGCCGTGCAACGCTGAGGCCGAGCCCGTCGGCAATCAAGTTGGCCGTCTCCGCGGCACGGCCGAGCGGCGAGGACACAATCGCGTCCCACTCCTGGCCAGACAGGACGGCGACGGCGTCGCGCGCCTGGCTGCGGCCGACGTCGTTCAGCGGAATATCAGTGGATCCCTGCAGCCGGCGCTGCGCATTCCAGTCGGTCTGGCCATGGCGGACAAGGGCGAACGTCGTAAGGGTCATGCCTTCCATTCTGCCTTGGTAGCGGGTTATGGCCTGAAATTGTGGCTACATGAAGCCGACGTCTGCCGGGTTAAGGAGAGTGCCCGCCCGGGGGTTCCCCGGGGCGGGCACTCCTTTCACACAGAGAATCAGTTCGCGTCTCCGCCGACCGCCGCGACGACCTCTTCGCCGCGGGCCGCACCGGCGAGCCGGAGCCAGGTGTCCACCACGGTGTCGGGGTTCAGGGAAACGGAATCGATGCCTTCCCCGACCAGCCACTCTGCGAAGTCCGCGTGGTCGCTGGGCCCCTGGCCGCAGATGCCGACGTACTTCCCGCGAGCTTTGCACGCCTTGATGGCCATGCTGAGGAGCTTCTTGATGGCAGGGTCGCGTTCATCGAAGCCACCCGAGACGATCGCCGAATCCCGGTCCAGGCCCAGGCCCAGCTGGGTCATGTCATTGGAGCCGATGGAGAACCCGTCGAAGTGGTCCAGGAACTCGTCCGCAAGCAGCGCGTTGGACGGAATCTCGCACATCATGATCACCTCGAGGCCATTCTCTCCGCGGACCAGGCCGTTCTCCGCCAGCAGCTCGATGACGCCGCGGGCCTCGTCCAGGGTCCGCACGAACGGGATCATCAGCTTGACGTTGGTCAGCCCCATCTCGTTGCGGACGAAGGACAGGGCCTCGCACTCAAGGTCGAAGCAGTCCCGGAAGGACGGCTCCAGGTACCGCGAGGCCCCGCGGAAGCCGAGCATCGGGTTCTCCTCGTGCGGCTCGTAGGCCGGTCCGCCGATCAGGTTCGCGTACTCGTTGGACTTGAAGTCGGACATGCGCACAATCACGGGCTCAGGGGCGAAGGCCGCCGCGATGGTGGACACGCCCTCGGCCAGGCGCTTGATGTAGTAGTCGCGGGGGCTGCCGTATGCGGCGATCCGTTCCCGGATCTCCGCGGCGACGTCCGCCGGCTGCTCGTCCAGGTTCAGCAGTGCCTTGGGGTGGATGCCGATCTGGCGGTTGATGATGAATTCGAGCCGGGCCAGGCCCACGCCGTGGTTGGGCAGCTGCGCGAAGGTGAACGCCTGCTCCGGGGTTCCGACATTCATCATGACCTTGACCGGGGCCTCGGGCAGCTGGGTGATCTCGGTTTCCTCGACGCTGAAGTCCAGGAGCCCTTCGTAGATCACGCCGGTCTCGCCGTCGGCGCAGGAAACGGTCACCTCAAGGCCGTCGGAGAGGGCGTCCGTGGCGCCCCCGGTACCGACGACGGCGGGAATCCCCAGTTCCCGGGCAATGATGGCCGCGTGGCAGGTGCGTCCGCCGCGGTTCGTCACGATGGCGGAGGCACGCTTCATGATCGGTTCCCAGTCCGGGTCGGTCATGTCGGCGACGAGGACATCTCCGGTCTTGAAGGCGGCCATCTGGTCGATCGAGCTGAGAATGCGGACGGTGCCGGCGCCGATGCGCTGGCCGATGGCGCGGCCTTCGACGAGCACCCGGCCGGTCCCGTTGAGGCGGAAACGGCTCAGGCTGCCGGAGGCGCGGCGGGACTGCACGGTCTCCGGGCGCGCCTGCAGGATGTACAGTCCGCCGTCGATCCCGTCCTTGCCCCATTCGATGTCCATGGGGCGGCCGTAGTGGTTCTCGATGGCGACGGCGTGACGGGCGAGCTGCTCGACGTCGTCGTCCGTGAGGCTGAAGCGGTTCCGCAACGAGGCCTCAACCGGAACAAAATCGATGGTGTGGCCCACTTCGCGGTTGCTCGTGTAGGTCATCTGGAGCGCCTTCTCACCCAGTCCGCGCTTGAGGATCGCCGGGCGGCCGGCCTGCAGGGCGGGCTTGTAGACGTAGAACTCATCCGGGTTGACGGCGCCCTGGACCACGGCCTCGCCGAGGCCGTAAGAGGACGTGACGAACACGGCGTCGTTGAATCCTGATTCGGTGTCCATGGTGAACATGACGCCGGAGGCCCCGACGTCGGAGCGCACCATCCGCTGGATGCCGGCCGAAAGCGCCACCTCGGCGTGCTCGAACTTGTGGTGCACGCGGTAGGCGATGGCCCGGTCGTTGTAGAGGGACGCGAACACATCCTTGATGGCGAGCAGGATGTTCTCGATGCCGCGGACGTTCAGGAAGGTTTCCTGCTGCCCGGCGAAGGAAGCGTCCGGAAGGTCTTCGGCCGTTGCACTGGACCGGACAGCCCAGGAGAGGTCCTCGGATCCCCCGTGCTTGTCCACCAACTGCTGGTAGGACTCCCTGATCTGCGCTTCGAAGTCCGGCAGGAACGGCGTCTCGCGCATGAGGGTACGGATTTCCTGACCGGCCGAGGCGAGGGCTGTCACGTCGTCGGTGTCCAGGCCGATGAGCCGGTCGGCGATCTTCTCGTCCAGGCCGGAGTCTGCAAGGAAGGTGCGGTACGCGTCCGCAGTCGTGGCGAAACCGTCCGGGACCTGGACGCCGGCCGAGGTCAGGTTCTGCACCATCTCACCGAGGGACGCGTTCTTTCCGCCCACCCGGTCCAGGTCCTTGAGTCCGAGTTCTGAGAACCACAGGATGTCTGTCGTCATAGTTGCTGCTCCTTTGCAGATGATGGCATGCAGATGTGCCGCCCCGCTCGCGGCGATAGCCGTTTGGTGGGCGCGAATCCTGTCCACAGTGACAGGTCTCGGGCGCTCTTTCCACATGATGTGCGCCACACTCGGATTGTGAAAAATTTCCCTAATGCTTGAGGTTCATGCGCTGCAGGATTGTCGCAGCCATTTCCTCCACGGACACCGTTGCTGAATTCAGGTACGGAATCCGGTGGGAGACGTACAGCTGCTCGGCGCTGCGGAGCTCGAATCCGCACTGCCGAAGCGACGCGTAGGGTGAACCGCGGCGCCGTTCGGTGCGGATCTGGCTCAGGCGCAGGGGGTTGGAGGAGAGGCCGAAACATTTCTCAACGAAAGGCCGCAGCGGTTTGGGGAGCCCTTCGCGTTCGAAGTCCTCGTCCACCAGCGGGAAGTTCGCGGCGAAAATTCCGTGTTGCAACGCCAGGTACATGGTGGTGGGAGTTTTTCCGCAGCGGGACGGCGCCACCAGGATGACCTGGGCCTTTTCCAGCGCACGCAGGCTCTGTCCGTCGTCGTGTTCCATGGCGTACTCGACGGCGGCCATCCTGGATTGGTACCGCTCCGCGTTGCCCAGGCCATGCGCCCTGCCGGGCTCACCGCTGGCCGGCGAGCCGAGGGCCTGCTCCAGCTGTCCGACGTGCGTCCCGATGAGATCCACGATGATCCCCTTGCACGTGGCCAGGGTCTGGCGGATGTCGCTGCTGACTGCTGTGGAGAAGACGATCGGCCGCAGACCGCTGGCGGCCAGTTTGTCGATAGTGCCGACGACGGTCCTGGCCTGTTCGACGGTGGTGATGAAGGGGACCGTGATGCGGTCAAAGTGATTCGCGGGAAACTGTGTCAACAAGGTGTTGCCGAGCGTTTCCGCGGTGATGCCGGTGCTGTCCGAAAGAAAATAGACAGGCCGCAGATCGTCATTGGTCATGAACGTATTCTGCCCCAGGGCCGGGCTCCGTCCGGAATCGACGGGACGGGCGGTCTGGTCCGGTACGAGAAGCTGCAGCCTTTCGAGGCTGCCAGGCGTCACACTGCTCCGGGCACTGATCACGAAGCCACGCCCTCGAACCTACCCGGCAGCCCTGGCTTCAACCGCGTATGCATTAGCCTGCTCGCGCACCTGACGCACGTAGGAATCGGACTGGTTGTAGGAAAGCACGGCGTCGGTCCATCCCCGCGCGGTGGTGAGGTCGCGGCCGCCCCCGCACAGGTACGAGGCGGCGCTGAGCGCGGCGTCGTCGATGTTCAGCGGGTCGGCGTATCCGTCGCCATTCCCGTCCCGCCCTGCCAGCTCCCACGTGGAGGGGATGAACTGCATGGGTCCGACGGCGCGGTCCCAGAGGGCGTCGCCGTCGAGGACGCCGTCGTCCGTGTCCGGGATGGCGGCGAAACTGCCGCCGTCGAGACTGGGCCCGATGATTTGTCCGCTCACCTGCCCGGTGCCCGACAAACTTCCGCCGCCGTGGCTGCCGTGCGCCGACTCAACGAAGCCGACGGCCGCCACGGTATTCCACCCGATCCGGCATGCCGGTGCGGCCGTGTTGGCGAGCTCCGCTGCCATTGCATAGGCCTGGAGCGCCCGGGCTGGTATGCCGGTGTCCGCCGCGGTCCGGTCAAGCCATTTCGCGTCCATCGTGCTGTCAGTGATGTCCACTGCACGGGCGCCGGACAGTGTCGCAAGCTTCGCGCCTGATTGGGGCGGAGCCGCCAGGTCCCCAAACCCTGCCGCACCGGGTGCGCGGAGCACCCAGAAAAGGAGTCCGGTGATGACACAGATCGCGAATAGGCAGAAGACCGCAAGGCGTTTCAGGCGAAGCATGGACTAGCCGGGCAGGCCAATGCCTCGACAAACACCACATGCCCGCATCGAGTCAGCCTTCACACTCAATACAGTACGCGTGGCCGTCCTTTTCTCGGGCGATCTGTGAACGGTGCCGCACCAGGAAGCAGGAGTAGCAGGTGAACTCGTCCCGTGCCTGCGGCACCACCTGAACCACCAGCTCCTCGGCCACAAACTCGCCACCGGGAACAATGGAATCGTCCAGTGCATCTGCTTCGTCCAGGTCGCGGACAACGCTGCGGGCATCAGGGGCGTTCGCCGACTGCAGCGCTTCCAGGGAGCTGTCCTGCGATTCCTTGACGTCGGAACGTACTTCGTCGTAATCAGTTGCCACTTGGGGGTTCTCGTTTCAGGTGTATTTGTTGGCCGGAAGAAACTTACACCATCTCCCCGTAAAGTCACCCGGTCTCCGACCCTCCACCGGGCTGAAGGCAGTTCCGGTGAACCGGATTGTGGCCAGAGCGGGGCGGATTTCGCGGTACGGTCCTATGCTTTTCCTACAGGGTTTTGCAGGAAGCCGCAACGTCTTAATTTGAGCGTGCAACATGGCCGAAGCTACGAACAGCGGACCGGAACCACCGGTTGCCTTCCCTTCCGCGGTCCTGGAGATTCCCGACGTACAAGCCTTCCTCGGCGATGCAGCGGAAGAACTCGTCGAAGCGGGCGGGGGCGCTGCCCGGGGTTTCCTTTGGGCCATCACGCGTGTGGGGCCTGGCGAAGTCCGGAATTGGACCGCGGGCTCGCTCAAGGGGCGGCAGGTCGACGGACTTCAAAGCTCGTTCGCGGACGGTCCTGCCCGGGCCGCGGTGGCGAGCGGCGAATTCGTCCACATCCCCGACGCCGCTGCAGACCGCCGGTGGCCCGGGTATTCCGCCGCCATTGCCGGTCAGGGCATCGGATCGGTGCTGTCCGTGCCCATGATCGATGAGCGGGAGATCAACGCCGCCCTGACGCTGTACGCACCGGCCCCGCACGCCTTCACCAGCGACGACGTCATCCGGGCCCTTGCATGCGCGCGGCGGTTGTCCAAGGTGTGCCATTTGCTGTTGGAGCTGGCGCGGAAGGCACGGACCGCCAACACGCTGCCGCTTTCTCCCCTGGCCGAACTGGCCGTGGAATCCTTGATCCGCGAATACGGCCTCACTGAGGAGTCAGCCATACAGTACCTGCAGGCAGTGGCACGTGATCTTGCGTTCATGTCCCCAACGGCTCCCGACGCCGGCACCACTAGCGCCGCCTGACAAGCAGGCCGGGGCTCGGGTGCCCCTTACCGCTCGATGCAGACGGTGAGATCCAGGTGGATGTCATTGGCGGCCGCGAGGCGGTCCTGGAGATAGCGGGCCAGGCTCGCGTCGGTGGCGGTGTGAACGCTGTTGGGCACGGCGCCCCGCAAAAGCGCCTGCGTGTTGGTGGACTTGACCATGTCCAGCGGCGCCCAGCCGCGGTGGCTGGAGGTGAGGCGCTCGATGTCCGTGCGGAACGAGCGCTGGTGGTCCTCACGGACGGTGGCGCGAACAGTGAACGGGATAAAGGTAGTAGGCAAGGAGGTCCTCTCAAGGGGCAACCGGTGGTCGGCGCCCGGTTATTACAAGGCTCCCAAGGGTCCCTGTTATTCCCCTGCCGCCGCCAAGGAGTCCGAGGTCACGCCCGGAAGTTCCTCCCGGATTAGGCCTAAAGCCCCTCGTGGGTCCTGCCGCCCTGCGGGTAGGTTGATTGCAGCCACGGGCCGTCCAGGCACAGCGGAGTGACTGCGGCCGTGGCAGGCGGTCCCGCCGATGTTCATGGGTGCCATCGGCGACCGTCGCCTTCCGGATGATGAGTTGCCCCGCCACAGGGGCGGGGTAACTCGTCCGGGGGCTTGTAAGCAACCATTTGTAGAGTTCGACGCCGGCGGGCCACCTTTGTCAGGTGACCCGCCGGCGTCGTACTTCCCAGGAAACGGCGCTACCGCAAGATCACGGTGCGGTTGCCCAGCAGCATTATCCTGCCCTCGCAGTGCCAGCGCACGGCGTTGCGGAGGGCGGCGCATTCGGCGTCCCGGCCAACGGCCACCAGGTCGTCGGCGGTGTAGGTGTGGTCCACGTCGATGACCTGCTGCGAAATGATCGGGCCCTCATCGAGTTCCGCGTTGACGTAATGGGCCGTCGCGCCCACGGTCTTAACCCCGCGGTCGTAAGCCTGGTGGTACGGCTTCGCACCCTTGAAGCTGGGCAGGAACGAGTGGTGGATATTGATCGTCCGGCCGGCCAGCTTGGCCGAGAGTTCATCGCTGAGGACCTGCATGTAGCGGGCGAGCACCACGAGCTCCACATCGAACTCGTCGACCAGTTCCAGAAGCCGTGCCTCTGCTTCCGGCTTGGTGTCCTTCGTGACCGGGAGGTGGAAGAACGGGATGCCGTGCCACCGGACCAGGTCCTCCTGCTCGCGGTGGTTGGAGACCACCGCGACGATCTCCACCGGAATATCCCCCGTGCGGGCACGGAACAGCAGGTCATTGAGGCAGTGGCCCATTTTGGACACCATCACCAGGACACGGCGCTTGCGGCCATGCGGCTCCAGCTGCCAGTTCATCTGCCACTTCTCCGCCAGGGACGTGAAATCCTGGCGAAGTTCCTCGGTGCTGGAGGAATCCTGCCCCGAATCGAAGTGCACGCGCATAAAGAAGTGCCCTTGCCCGCGGTCCCCGTACTGCTTGTTGTCGATGATGTCGCAGCCGTGGTCCAGGAGGAATCCCGAAATCGCGTGGACAATGCCCGGCGACTCGGCACAGTCCAGGGTCAGCACATGCTCGCTCATTTCCTGACGTCCCCGAGTTCCCGCTCAACGGCTGCTCCGGGCTCCATGTCCTGGCTGAGTTCAGCCTGGAACGTCGCATAACGGGCCAGGTGCGCGGGCCGGCGGCGCAGCACCAACCAGGCGGCACCGAGCAGGATGAACCACACCGGCGTCACCAGGAGCGCCAGCAGGGTGTCCGGCTGCGTGGTCAGTGCCCACAGGACGAACGCGAAGAAGGCGAAGACCACCCAGACCATGGGGATGCCTCCGGGCATCCGGTACTTGGATGCCTCATGCAGCTGCGGACGGCGCCGGCGGAATGCCAGGTAGCTGGCCAGGATGATGGACCACACAAAAACGAAGCAGACGGCGGAGACGGTGGTCACCATGTCGAATGCCTTGCCGATGTCCGAGCCCGCATACATCAGGATGACGCCGGAGAGCAGCAGGACGCAGGAGAGGAACAGCGCATTCTGCGGGACCTTGCGGCGGGACAGGCGGCTGAATACAGACGGCGCGTCACCTTCCTGGGCCAGGCCGTAGACCATGCGCGAGGTGGAGTAGATGCCGGAGTTGGCCGAGGACATCGCCGAGCTGAGCACCACCAGGTTCACCACGGTGGCCGCGGCACCGAGGCCGGCCAGGGAAAACATGGCGATGAACGGGCTGTGGCCGGCCTGGAACTGCGTCCACGGGGTGACGGACATCAGGATGATGAGCGCGCCAACATAGAAGAGCAGTACGCGGATGGGAATGGAGTTGATGGCCTTGGGCAGGTTCTTCTCCGGGTCCTTGGCCTCGGCGGCTGTGGTGCCCACCAGTTCAATGCCGACAAAGGCGAAGACTGCGATCTGGAAGCCGGCCACAAAGCCCATGAACTCGTTCGGGAAGAAACCGCCGTGGCTCCACAGGTTCGTGAAGGTGGCCGGGCCGGCGTCGGACTGGAAGCCGGTGAAAATCATGAACAGGCCCACGATGATCAGCGCCGCGATGGCGATGATCTTGATCAGCGCGAACCAGAACTCCGTCTCGCCGAACGCCTTCACCGTGGTGAGGTTCAGGAGCAGGAGGATAGCCACGGTGGCCAGGCCCGGGATCCACAGCGGGAGCCCCGGCCAGAGTTCCTTCGAGTAGCCGGCTATGGCGATCACGTCCGCGATTCCGGTGATCACCCAGCAGAACCAGTAGGTCCAGCCCGTGAAGAAACCGGCCCACGGCCCCAGCAGGTCAGCCGCGAAGTCGCTAAAGGATTTGTAGTTCAGGTTGGACAGCAGGAGTTCGCCCATGGCCCGCATGACGAAGAACAGCATGAAGCCGATGATCATGTAGACGAAGATGACGGACGGGCCGGCCGCCGAAATGGTTTTACCGGAGCCCATGAAGAGGCCGGTTCCGATGGCGCCGCCAATGGCAATCAGCTGGATGTGCCGGTTGCTGAGCTGCCTTTCAAGATGCGGCTCCTGGTGGGACGTCAGGGTCTTAGTTGTCACGTGCTGCTCCTCGAATCAATGCTGGCTGGAGTGCCGTTGGGGAAGACGCGGGGCCCACTTCGTCGGGGACCGCATCGAGGTTGTTAAAGCTGTAGAGGTGGATGCCGGCGATGTTCCCGGGCAGGCTTCCCAGCCCGTCCACCAGGTTCTGCGGCGAGTAACGGTCACCGCTGAGGAGCTTGCGCGCCAGCGGACCTTTGCGGCTGAGGAACTTCAGGGAACTTCCGACGCCGATCTGCGTCGCCAGGGAGACAAGCTTGGTCCGCGGAACGTTGCCGGCCACGCCGGCCCAGACGGGCAGCTGCACTCCTTCGCGGCGCAGGAGCGCCACGTAGTCGAGGATTTTCGGTGCGTCGAAGCACATCTGCGTGACCACGTGCGACGCCACATGCTGCTTGGCCAGCAGGGCGTCCAGCAGGTTCACGGGCCCAATCGAGGGGTGGCCCTCCGGGTAGCCGGCAACTCCTGCCCGCATCATGCCGCCCGTGTATTGCGCTATGTCTTCCAGCAGCGGGAGGGCTGACCCGTACGGGCCGGCCGGCTGCTTCCGGTCGCCGCCGATGACGAACACTTCGCCGATGCCGGCGACATTGCAGTCGCGGAGGATTCCGGTGAGCTGGGACCGGTCATGCAGGCTCCGCGCCGCGAGATGCGGAACCACGGAGTAACCGAGCACGCTCAGCTGCACAGCGGTGCGCATGGTCCGTTCGATGCCGTGGTGCGGCAGGCACGTCACGGTAAGCGTTGTGGTCAAAGGCACGTGGGCGCTGACCCGATCAACGATTCCCTCTGACGGGATGATCTCGATCCTGGTAGGGAACATCATCGGTCCTCTCTCAATGTCACGTCTGAATGTCACGGTGGTCCTAGTGGTGTGCCGCGATGAGGGAGCTGGCTTCCTGGCGGGTGCTGCCGGAGGACTCGATGTGCGCGAGTTCGGCCGGGATCTCCCAGCCCTTCTTGCGCATTGCGGTGGCCCAGAGCCGGCCGGCACGGTACGAGGAACGGACCAGCGGGCCGGACATGACGCCGAGGAAGCCGATCTCCTCGGCCTCGGTGGCGAGGTCGACGAATTCCTGCGGCTTGACCCAGCGGTCCACCGGCAGGTGGCGTTCGGACGGGCGCAGGTACTGGGTGATGGTGATCAGGTCACAGCCGGCCTCGTGCAGGTCCCGCAGGGCCTCGGAGATTTCCTCGCGGGTCTCGCCCATGCCCAGGATCAGGTTGGACTTGGTGACCATGCCCAGGTTCCGGCCCTGGGTGATGACATCCAGGGACCGGTCGTAGCGGAACGCGGGCCGGATGCGCTTGAAGATCCGCGGCACGGTCTCGACGTTGTGCGCGAAGACCTCCGGTTTGGAGTCGCAGATCGCCCCGATGTGCTCGGGTTTGCCGGAGAAGTCCGGGATCAGCAGTTCGACTCCGGTGCCCGGGTTCAGTTCGTGGATCTTGCGGACGGTTTCGGCGTAGAGCCAGACGCCCTCGTCGGCGAGGTCGTCCCGGGCCACCCCGGTCACGGTGGCGTAGCGCAGCGCCATGGCCTGGACCGAGCGGGCCACCTTGGTCGGTTCGAACATGTCCACCGGGGAGGGCTTGCCGGTGTCGATCTGGCAGAAATCACAGCGCCGGGTGCACTCTGAACCGCCGATCAGGAAGGTGGCTTCCTTGTCTTCCCAGCACTCGAAGATGTTCGGGCAGCCGGCCTCCTCACACACCGTGTGCAGACCTTCCTTCTTCACCAGGTTCTTGAGCTGGACGAACTCCGGGCCCATCTGGACCTTGGCCTTGATCCACTCCGGCTTACGCTCCACCGGGGTGGCCGCGTTGCGCTGCTCAATACGCAGCATCTTCCGGCCTTCTGGTGCCAGTGTCATTGTTCTCTTTCCTTCAGCATTCGGCTTTAGCATTCGACGTCAGCATTCGACGACGTTGACGGCGAGGCCGCCCATCGCGGTTTCCTTGTATTTGGAGGACATGTCCCGGCCGGTCTCGCGCATGGTCACGATGACCTCGTCCAGGGACACCCGGTGCGTCCCGTCGCCCCAGAGCGCCATCTTCGCGGCGTTGATCGCCTTCGCGGCCGCGATCGCGTTCCGCTCAATGCACGGGATCTGCACCAAACCGCCGATCGGATCACACGTCAGCCCCAGGTTGTGCTCCATCGCGATCTCCGCCGCGTTCTCCACCTGCGCCGGAGTGCCGCCCATCACCTCCGCCAGGCCCGCAGCGGCCATCGAGGACGCCGAGCCCACCTCGCCCTGGCAGCCCACCTCCGCACCGGAAATCGAGGCCTGCTCCTTGTACAGCACCCCGACCGCGGCCGCGGCCAGCAGGAACTTCACCACCACATCATCCCGGTCCGCCTGCGTGGCCCGATCCATGCCCGGCGCGAAATGCAGCGCGTAATACAGCACCGCCGGGATGATCCCGGCCGCCCCGTTCGTCGGCGCCGTCACCACCCTCCCGCCCGAGGCGTTCTCCTCATTCACCGCCAGCGCGATCAGGTTCACCCACTCCTGCCAGTACTTCGGATCCCGGTACTCCGGATCATGATCCCGGGACTCCTTCAGCAACCGCTCATGCCAGTCCGGGGCCCGGCGGCGGACCTTCAACCCGCCCGGCAACAAACCCTCACGCTTCAAGGACACCGCCACGCACTCCTCCATCACCGCATAAATGTGCAGCAGGCCCGCCCGGATCTCCTCCTCCGACCGGGACGCGCGTTCGTTCACGAACATGATCTCCCCGATCGACAGGCCCTTGGACTGGCACCGGCCCAGCAGCTCCGCCGCAGTACGGAACGGCAACGGCAGTTCCTTCTTCGACTCCTCCAGCTCCTGCTGCGCCGCGTCCTCCCCGCCCTCACGGACAATGAAACCGCCGCCCACCGAGAAAAACGTCGCCGCACGCAGCACCTCACCGGCGCCGTCCGAGACCGTAAACGTCATCCCGTTCGTGTGCCGCGGCAGGACCGTCAACGGCCGCAACACCATGTCCTTCACCCCATACGGGAGCTGCACCGACCCGGCCAGCTGCAGCTTCCCGGACTCCGCGATCGCAGCCAGCCGCTCCTCCACCTCCGCCGGCAGAATCTTCTCCGGATGAAAACCCTCCAACCCCAGCAGGATCGCCGTCATCGTCCCATGACCGTGACCAGTCGCCGCGAGCGACCCATACAGATCCACCCGCAACCCCGCCACCCTCTCAAGGTCACCGGACGCCCGCAACTCCTCCGCGAACACCGCCGCAGCACGCATCGGACCCACCGTATGCGAACTCGACGGCCCAATCCCGATGGAAAAAAGATCAAAGACACCAACAGCCATGGCCGGCGCTCCCTAGTAGCTCACGCGCGGCAGGGCACGGCGGCGCGGACCAGGATGGCGGCCTGCAAACGTGGATGAGGACGGCTGAATCGTCACGAGGAACTCCATAATTCAGGTGGCGCAGGGCGCCACGATGATTCGGGTTCCTCCCCGCTCTGTATTTGACCTGAGAGTTTCCGCGGACCCTGCTGTTACAGCGTGCCGCTTGCACCGTCGGTGAGCCCGGGGACCGGACTACTTTCCAGAGTTGCCTCGCCGCGGCGGTACGTGGGCCTGAGAGATTCCTGGGGAGGATTTGCTCCTACGGCGCCTGCTGAACGTACCGGCAGGACTCTCCCGCCGCAGATCAAAAGCATGTGTCACTTGTCGGTGACACGGCTCACACTTTACTCCGTTGCCGCGATGCCACGCAACAGAGCCACTTCACACGGTCACACTTCCCGTGCCGGCCGCTCCGGAATACCGTCCCGGTACATCACGGTGCTGCGTTTGAAGATCTCGGCATAGACGGAGGACCGGACGGACGTCACCGTCTCCATCTGCCGGAGATCGTCGAGCAGCAGCCGCAGTTCGTCCAGACCGGGCAGAGCCACCTGGGCCAGCACGTCCTCGCCGGAGGCGGCGGCCCAGCGGGTCACCGGAAGGCCGGCCAGGTGCTTCCCCGGCGACTCCGCCGCCTTACCGGAACGGGTCACGGTGATGAGGGACTCCACAGGGAATCCGAGCACTGCGGGATCCACCACAGCCCTGATGAACAGGGCACCGGAGTTGGTCATGGCTTCAAGGCGGCGGCTGACGGTTGCCTTGGAGACCGACAATTCGGTGGCCAGCTCATCCACGGTGGCCCGGCCGTTGCGATGGAGGAGCTCGGCCAGCGACCGGTTCGTTTCATCAAGTGCCTCACCGGGTTGGCCGGTGCGGATTCCGGCCAGCCGGCCGTCCTCGTCGCGGTGGAGCGCGGCGTACTGTTTTTTGTCCAGTACGTCCGGGGTCCAGCCGCTGGGGGTCCGGAAATACTCCAGGAGGGGTGTCATGGAGAAGGACTGCACACCGTCCACCCCGGACAGGCGCCGGTAGAGAAGCCCGCCAAGTTCGTCCGGGGAAAGGAACAGCTCTGCCACGGCCTCGTTCGTGCCGGACAGTGCCGTGACCCACGACGACTCTTCCTGCTCCGCCAGCCACGTGCAGACCCCGCGAAGATTGCGCGGTGCCGCCGTCACGCGCAGCAGGAAGGCCGACCGCGAACTGACCGACGACGGGTTGATAAACGAGTTTGTGCGCACCACCCCGGACTCGAGGAGCTTGTTTCCGCGGCGTGCCACGGTGCGTTCCTGCTGCCCCAGGACGTCGGCGATCAGGCGCCAGGGAGCACGCCCGTTCCGGACCAGCGCGGCCACGATCTGCCGGTCCAGGGCGTCAAGCTGCTCCACGTCCCGGCTCCTTCCAGTGCGGCTGCGAAAGTACGATGCCGGCGGGCTGCTTCCGCTGAACGGAACCGGGACGGCGGACCCGCCGCCGCCCCCGGTCGTGTCAGTTCCGGCCCAGATAGGCTAGCACTCCGGAGAGCGCGGCACCTGTTCCCCCGACGACGGCGGCGCGGGCCTCCGGCGCGAACTGCGGCGAGTGGTTCCCGGCGGGTGTTGCGCCGTCCTCGAAGAGCTCGGGATCGAAGGCGCCAAAGGCCCAGAACACGCCCGGCACGCCGATCGCGTCGCTGAGCCATCCGGCGTCCTCGGACCCCATGCCGAGCGGTGAGTCGATCAGTGCATCAGCGCCGAAGTCCGCCGTGAACGCTGCCGTCACGCGGTCGGCGGACGCAGGATCGTTGTAGCAGCGGGGGAAGCTGTTCAGTTCGACGATGGTGGGTTCCGGCGCCGCCGAGGCCTCGGCTTCGGCCGAGATGATCCGCCGGATGGCGGCAAGCACGGTGGCGCGTGTGTCCTCATCAGGCGTCCGGACGTTGACCGAGAACTCGGCGGAGTCCGGAATGATGTTCTCCTTCAGGCCGGCATGGAAGGTTCCCACGGTGACTACCGCCGGCGTCGAGGGTGCCAGCTCGCGGGAGACGATGGTCTGCAGGCGAAGCACCATGGCGGCGGCGGCCACGATCGGGTCGATTGACTTCTCGGGCTGCGAGCCGTGGGCCTGCTTGCCGTGGACGGTGATCTTCCACGAATCGGCCAGGCTGGCCATGTGCCCGCCCCGGATCATGAGTTTTCCCTGGCTGACCGGCATGACGTGCTGGGCCAGCACCACGTCGGGCTTGGGTGCCCGGTCCCACAGGCCGTCGTCGACCATCGCTTTGGCGCCATAAGCCGTCTCTTCGCCCGGCTGGAAGATGAGCACCAAGGTTCCGGCCCACAGCTCGCTGCGGTCCGTGAGCAGCGACGCCAGCGCCAGCGCGGCGGCAATGTGCGTGTCGTGCCCGCAGCCGTGCATCACCGGAGCGACGGCCCCGTCCGGCAGGGTGCCGGTGGCCTCGCTGGCGTAGTCAAGGCCCGTCTGTTCAGCGATGGGCAGGCCGTCGGTGTCGGCGCGGAAACCGATGACCGGCCCGTCGCCGTTCTTCAGGATGCCAACCACGCCGGTCCCGCCGCAGCGGAAATATTCGATGCCGAGGCCGGCAAGGTGCTGTTCAATGTACTCCGCGGTCTCGAATTCCTGCGCCGAGAGTTCCGGGTGGGCATGCAGGTGCTTGTAGACGCCGACGTACTCCTCCACAAAGTCTTCGGGAACTTCGACGGCGGAGGTCAGGCGTACGCCTGTGGTGGTAGTCATTGCTGGCTTCCCTTTCAGTGGGTGGGTTCGGAAATTCGGGTGGCCTGCGCGCTTTCGCCGGCGGCCGGTTCTACCGGGGCCTGCGGGGCTTTGGAGCGTGCAAACCAGGAGGCTGCGATGGTGATGATGACAGCCAGGGCGGTGGCAAAGTACGTCAGCCCCGGAGCCAGCGGCACCACCACGAAAACGATGACGGCGGCCACAATGACAGCCACAATCGTGGTGCGGCGGCTCTTCATTGCCAGCACGCTCTGCAGCACCACGGCGCCGAAAATCGCGGGCAGGATGTAGCTGCGGGCCGTGGCGATGAGCGGAGCGGGGAGCATTCCCACGAGCCAGGTGCCCAGCGCGCCAACAAAGAGGATGAGCGTGGTGATGTGGACCAGTACCGCGCCGATGATCGCGCTGCCGGCGATGAGTTCCGCCCGGCGGGTGCCCGGCTTCTCCCCCAGATTGGCCTGCGCCACGATGGCCGCCGGCAACAGTTTGTTGGCAATGTTGCCGATCAGGAAGGCCTGGTACATGGCTGACCGTCCCAGTATGGGGAAGTAGGACACCGGCTCGATCACGGCGATGATGCCGAAAGTGGCCAGGACTGCCCCGACGGCGGTGACCAGCTCCAGGGGCGTCACCCCCATGCCTGCGCCGAAGGCGGCGTACAGGGCCGCGGCAAGGGAGATCAGCAGCCCGAGCCCCAGGGTGATGGGACCCCAAATCGACGTGGTGCGGTCAAAGGCTGAAAACCGTGCGGATGTTTCGGTGGAAGTCGTGGTGGACATCAGAATGGCTCCTGTCGGGGTTTCAGGCTGCTGCGGTCATGAGGAAGGCGGCTGAGAGTGCCACGATGATGGACATTCCCAGTCCCCATTCGCGCAGCCACGGAAGCCGGAGCTTATGGGCAAGGAGGAGGCACACTCCCATTGCTGCCGCGGAGGCGAGCATGGTGACGAGGTGGACGGGAGACTTGAGTACTTCCTGGAAGGCGAGGGTGAAGAAGGCGCCCAGCAGCGCCGCCGTCGGGACAATGGCCATCACTGCGGGGTTCACCTTGCGGAGCTTGGCGTCGCCTTTGCTGAGGATGGGTGTCAGGATCAGCGCAGTCAGCATCCACGCGAGCCCGCCGATGGTCATGGCGGCGAAGGCGAGGGCGAAGATCTTCTGGGTGTACGTTGGTCCGCCCAGTTGCGCGCCCTGCGTGCCTGCCGAAATGCCGGCTGCCGCAACGTCGAAGGCAGCCGAGCCCACCAGGCCGATGCGTGTCAGGACCGCGGGGGTTCCGAACAGCGGGAGGAGGGATATGGCGATGAGGGCAACGGCAAGCGATGGGCCGATGGCCGCCACGGCACCGGAGCGGACAGAGCTGCTGACCTGTGCCGGCGTGAGCTCAGCGGCCGGTGCCGCTTTCCGGATGGCCTTGAAGTAGATCACCGACTGGAGGATGACGACGGCGAAAACGCCTACCGCGGACGCCCACAGCACGGGGTGGTGGATCAAAGGGGTGATGTCTGTGGAACCGGGATCGACAGCTGCGACAACCACGTTTACTCCTCTGGAAACTGAGGGGACACTCCTTGTTGGGTGTCCGAAATTAATACTTCATGAACTCCTTGTGCCTGTTTGTTTCATTTTTACAGCACGAGTTGTCCATAAGTACACAGTTTTCAGATTTCCGACAGATCACGAAAATGAAGCATTGGTGTAAATTTCCCCGCCATGGGGGAAGGCTGGCGGGCCGGAAGGGAGCCGCCTCGGCGAATTAAGGGGATAAGGGAGTACGCCGGAAGGCTAGAGAAACACCGCTGCGAACATTGCCGTTCCGCCGGCGCCGAAGATGGCGAGGATGAGGCCTACCGAGAGGCTGCCCCTGGAGATGACAAAGACGGGCCGCGTCGATTCGGCCGGGTTCGCCGGGTTGTAGAGCACCGGAATGCGGGTGCCGATGATTTCCTGCTCAGGGCCGTAGACGTCCGACTGGCCAAGCCACCTCAGGCCATGGGAATCCTGGAACTCGTAGGACGGGGCAAAGCGGTTCAGGCCGTTGCTCGCGGGGCCGTCCACGCCGCGCAGGTTCCCGGTCACCAGTGCCTGCGCCGGCACCCAGCCGCGAAGCGCGTACCGCCGCCGGAATGACCCCGCCAGGGAAACCGCGATGACTATCAGGCCCGCCACCAGGAACAGCGCGGGCACGGCCAGGAACAGCGCCACTATGGAGTCCATGCTCAGCCCGCCGGGAGGATGCTGATGAAGAGGAGCGCGCCCGCGGCAATCGCAGCGAAGAACGGGATCATGCAGCCGATCACCGTGCTGTCCTGGGATGAAACCTGGAATGACTGGTTGGGGTTGATGGGGTTATACATCACTTCCACCGGCGAACCCGGGGCGGGCTGGCTGGCGTAGGAGACCTCGGATTCGCCGGCAAACAGTGTCCCGTAAGGATCCGCAAACTGGTAGGTGGGGTAGAAGCGCCGGCTGCGGCTGCCGCCGCCTCCCCCATTGGTCCAACCGGCCACGCTTCCGGTGACGACAGCCTGGACCCGCGGCCAGCTGGCCGTGAGTTGTTCGCGGCGCCTGGTCTTGCGCGAAACGCGGACAATCGAAAAAATTACGCCGGCAACAAACAGCGCCCAAATGATGTACAGCGCGATCTTCACGTGTCCCCCCAGGTTCCAGTCACCAAGAAGTATGCCATCGCCCGGTGGCCTGTCATTCAGGCGGCCGCCGGGCGATGGCGTACGCGGTGCTGGCATACATACACCGCTGGTGGAACTAGGACGTCAGGTGAAGCGACGACGTCAGTGCTGCGTCGGCGTCCCGCAGGACCTTGGCCGCCACCTGGAGGCCCTCGATCCGGCCCAGGGAGGTGTCCTCGTGCTCGATGTTGACCAGCATGTTGGGGTCCACCTCGTACAGTGCGCGCAGGAACTCGGTCCAGTAGGCGGTGTCGTGCCCGCGGCCGAGTGCCACGAAGTCCCAGGCGGAGTTCTTCGGCCATTCGTTGGCCCACTCGTCGCCGCCCAGGTTGGTGCGGTTTTCCTCCGGCGAGAGCCGGCGGAAGCTGTTGTCCAGGACGCCGTAGAGCGCGGCGTTTGCAGTGTTGACGCGGACATCCTTCGCGGCGGCCTGGAAGACCAGAGGACCGAGTTCGCGGACCACGGCCACCGGATCCATCTGCTGCCAGAACAGGTGCGAGGCATCCAGTTCGACGCCCACGTGGGTGGCGCCGGTGAGTTCAATGAGCTTGCGGACGTCAGCGGTGTTGAACACGATGTTCTGCGGGTGGAGTTCAAGGGCCACCTTGACGCCGTGGTCGGCGGCGAGGCGGTCGGTTTCCTTCCAGAAATCGGCCGCGATGCCCCACTGGTAATCGAGCACGTCCAAGGCGGCCGAGTTCCAGGCGTTGACCACCCAGTTGACCGTGGTGGCTCCCGGCTCGCCGCCGGGCAGGCCGGACATGGTCACCACGCGGTCCTGTCCCAGCCGGCTTGCCAGCCGGATGGAGCGGCGGATGTCCTCGGCGTGCTTCTCCCCGATTTCCCGCTTGGGGTGCAGCGGGTTGCCGTTGCAGTTCAGCCCGGCAATCGAGACGCCGGTTCCCTCGAAGATCGCCAGGTAGTCGTCGCGGGCCGCGTCACTTTCCAGGATCTGGTCCATGGAGGGAACGTGGACGGCCGGAAGGAACCCGCCCGTGTTGATCTCGATGCCCGTCAGGCCGAGGTCGGCAATGACTTTCAGGGCTTCGGGAAGCGGGCGGTCGTGCAGGATCGCGTTGTAGACGCCGAGTTTCATAGCGTGACCTTCTGTCCGTTGTTGAGCGCGGATTCGGCGACGGCGCCGAGCAGTTCCATGTTGCGGACGCCCTCATCGAAGGTGGCGCAGCGGGGCAGCGACTCGGCTTCACTGAGGCCGGCCACCTCCTCGAGGAACGCACGGGCCTGGTAGCCGAACGCGTCGTTCTGGCCGAAGCCGACTTCGGGGGCGTCCATGGCGAGGCCGCCGGCGATGTACGGATGGCCGGGGCCGAGGATCACCTGGCGGTAACCGTTCTCGTTGCCTGATCCGTCGTTGAGGAACAGCTGGATTTCGGCGGGCCGGCGCTGGTCGAACTTGGCGGCTCCGTTCTCGCAGAACACTTCGAAGTTGAGGCTGTTGGCATGGCCGGCGGCCACACGGGAGACCTCGAAGCTGCCTGCGCCGTTTTCGAACTCCGCGGAGAAAGCGGCGTAGTCGTCGTTCTCCACCGCTTCGAAGGTGTCACTGACCGCAACGTGGTCGTGCCCCATGACGGCCGCGAGCGGCAGGGGCCGCTTGTCGATCACGGTGCTGAGGCGGCCGCCGCTGATGGACTTGATGTCGCCGCAGAGGAACTCGGAGACGTACGCCAGGTGGCTGCCGACGTCGGCCAGCGCACCGGAGCCGGGGCCGCCCTTGTAACGCCAGCTCATGGGAGCCGAGGGGCTGAATCCGTAGTCGGTCCAGTAGCGGCCACTGAAGTGCAGCACCTTGCCCAGGACACCGGTCCGGATGAGGTCCCGGATGTAGGCGATGCCGGGAGTGCGGCGGAAGGTGAAGCCAATACGGGCAATCGAGCTCGCGTTGCGGGCCGCATCGGCCATGGCGCGTGCGTCCTCCAGCGAGTCGCTCAGCGGCTTTTCACACAGTACGTGCTTTCCGGCGGCGAGCAGGCCTTCCACCACTTCGCGATGGAGGGAGTTGGCGATGACCACGCTGACAACGCCGATGTCATCGGCTTCAGCGATTGCCTGCCATGAGGTGTCGTTGCGCTCGTAGCCAAAGCGGCGGGCGGCCAGCGAGCCGAATTCGGCGTTGACGTCGCCGATCGAGACCAGCCGGACCGGGGGAAGGACGGGGCTGTACAACGTAGACGCGGTCCGGTAGGCAGCGGCGTGGGCCTTGCCGGCCATCCCTGCGCCAATAACGGCTACGCCGAGGCTTTCAGCCATTGATTTCTCCTTTGAAATGTGGGCAGGACGATCGCCTGTCCGGGAAAATTGTAGCGCTACAAAAATGTCCGCTGGAAAAAGCGTAGCTTTGTCTATATGTCCTGTCAATCATCGTGCAGCTATCCTCGATAGCGAGACACGAAAGGCCCTGCCATGACGCTGAACACTCCTCGGACCCGCCGGCCCACGATCTACGACGTCGCCAAGACCGCCGGCGTGTCGCCGTCGCTGGTGTCCCTGGTCCTGCAGAATCCTTCGCGGGTCAGCGACAAGCGCCGCGAGGCCGTGCTGGCAGCGATTGCGCAGCTCGGGTACCGGCCCAGCCGTGCCGCAACAGCCCTCGCGAGCAGCCAGACAAAGAGCATCGGGCTGGTGATCGACGACTTCCGGAACCCGTGGTTCGTCGATCTGTTGCGCGGCATGGAATCCGCGCTCTCGGTGCACGGCTACCAGGTCACGGTGGCGGACTCACAGCCCGGGCAGAACCGGATCAAGGAGGCGACCGACGGCCTACTGGCCCTGCACGTTGCAGGCCTCGTGATCGCCGCGGAACCCAGCGAGTCGATGCTCTCCGGCACCTGGGTACCCACGGTCGTCGCGGGCTGGCGGAAAGGTGTCCCGGCCGGCGCCGACCTCATCACGAACGACGACGACGGCGGGGGCCGCCTGGCAGCCAGCCATCTGTTGGAGCTCGGCCATACCCGGATCGGCCACCTCACTGGCTCGGACGGGGCGGCGGCACACCGGCGTGAGGGCTACCGGAGCCGGATGGTTGAGGCCGGCCTTGGGGTTCGGATTGCCGGGGAATCCGGGGGAACGTCGGAAGAGGACGGCTACGCGGCGGCCTGCTGGCTGCTGGACCACCACCCCGACACCACGGCCATTTTCACGGCCAACGACACCATGGCACTGGGCGCGCTGGCAGCAGCGAAAACGCGGGGCCTTTCCGTGCCGGAAGACCTGTCGGTGATCGGCTACGACAACTCGCCGCTGGCGAAATCGCGGTATCTGGACATCACCACCGTGGACAACCGCAGCGACGTGGTCGGGGCTGACTCCGCACGCACGCTGCTGGCAAGGATCCAGGATCCCGCGCTGGAACCCGAACGCAAGCTGATCGAACCCGTCCTGGTGGTCCGTGGCACCACGGCCCGCATTTCCGGCTGACAACCACCGGGCCGGACCTGCGCCCGGCACCCCTTGCTACGCTGGAACCATGAAATCCCGCCTCGCCGCCCTGTCCGTTGCCGCCCTCATCGTTGCACTGACCGGTTGCGGCCAGGTCCAGGAGGCAGCCGAAAAAGCCGTGAGCGACGGCGCCTCCCAGATAGCCACCGCTGCCGCGGACCAAGTCAAGGGCCAGGTGTGCGCCCTCGTGGAAGACGGTCTGGTCAGCGTCAAGGACAAGGAACTCCTGGGCGGCCTCGTGGCTGGCGCTGAGACGGCGGGCGTGCCTTCCGAGATCACCACTCCGCTGCGCCAGATCGCGGCATCGGGCGATCAGGTTCCGGCGGAATCCGTCACTGCCCTCAAGGATGCCTGCACCGCCTAGCCTTAGCGGCAGGTGCGTATCACTGCACCGCCTGGACCTCGACCGTCTCAATGATCCGCGTGGACGGTTCACCGACCAGCGCAGGAGCAGTCACTCCGGTCTTCCAGGTGTCGGTCTGCAACCGGGCCAGAAAGTCCACGGCGGCCTCCTGCGTGTCGAAGTCCAACTCCAGCATCACGTAGTCCTCCTGGTCGAGCGGACGCGAAATCCGGTAGGACCGCACCCCCGACGCCAAGCGGTCCAGCGGGTCACTGTCGAAGGCCTTCCGCCACATGGCGAAGTCCCGGACCTGGTGTTCAATCTGCAGGGTGATCATGAAGGTTGCTCCCGTCGAAGGTTCCACACGCCCAACCATAGGCCCGGAATGCCGTTCAGCGCTTGCCTTTTTTCCGCGAACCTTTGCCCCGGCCCTTGTCCGGATTAGGAGCGTAGCGCTGGGCCACTTTGGGCTTCTTGACGCCGGTCCCCCGACGGTCAGGCTTCGGCTCCTTCTTGGGTGGCTCCACCTTCGCCGACGGCTGGCGGGAGCTCTGGGCGGTCCGGCCCCGGACAATGCCGATGAACTCCTCGATCACTTCACCAGTCGGCTGGTCCGCAGCGTCTGCCGCTGCCTCGCGGGTCGCCTCGTTGAGCCAGGCCAGCGCAATCTGGGTGGTGGGTGCGCCGGTGAGTTTCCGCGCCACCGTGTCCTTGACGTTGAAATGGCGGGCAACGGACATCGGAAGGATGGCGAGCCCCGCACCGGATGCCACCACCTGCAGGGCGGCTTCCGGGCCGCCGAGTTCCGCCACGTCCAGGAATGTTTCCGCGTCAAGGTCCGCCAAGGCCACTTCTTCAAAGACCGAAATCTCGTGCCCCTTGGGAGCAACCACCACTGGCTGCTCCTCATAGAGGGGGATCACGTTCAAGCCTTCGCGCTCCACCGGGAGCCGGACGAAGCTGAGGTCCGCGGAACCGTCACGCAGGACCGAAAGCTGTGTGCCGTCGTCGGACATGAAGGAGTGCAGCGGAACGTCCGGCATCCGCTCTTCCCACCGCCGGATCCACTTCCCCGGCGTCACGCCGGCAACGTAGGCGAAGCGCAGCTCCCGCACTGCATCGTCGGCCGGGATGGCGGCGGTTTCGTCGGGGGTCTGGGGTGCTTCTTCTGCTGCGGACACATGTTCACAGTACCGCCCGGGCGGGTGCTGAGTTCAGTACCGGTGCCCACTCAGGCTCTGGCCGGATACCCTTGAAGCATGACCTCTGCAAACTCCCAGTCCATGAAGCCGGCCACCGTTGCCAAGAAGCTTGGCATCTACCTGCCCGCAACACCCCAGGAGTTCCAGGATTCGGTTATCACCCGCGCCGATTTCGCCGAGCTCCAGGCCAACCCGCCGGAGTGGCTGGCTGAACTCCGCCGCAACGGCCCGCACCCCCGCCCGGTGGTGGCGCAGAAGCTGAACGTTTCCATCAGCGGCCTGGCCCGCGGCGGCGTCGAGGAAGCACTCACGACGGCGGAAATCACCGCGCTGCTGCAGGCTCCCCCGGCCTGGCTGGTCACCGAGCGCTCCACGCACGCCGCAGTCCGCGCCGAAGCACAGCGCGTCAAGGACGAGGCCGCCAAGAAGGATGCCAAGAAAGCCCGCGCCAAGGCGGAGTAGGCCCCTGAATTCCTAAGCTTGTCCGCGCATCCGCGCCGTGACAGCCGGGATCCGCGGACAAGCTTCTGACACGAGCGTGTTTAGCGGACGGGGCGAAGGTCGTCCGGGTCCTCGCGGTGGAACATGCGCCGCGGCGCTACGCCTTCGAACAGCACCCACACGGTGGAGGCGTCGTCGGTCATGGAGTCAACAATGCCCGACGCCGTGACCCGGTTGCCCCGCACAACCGCCACCTTGTCTCCGGGGCGCAGCTCCGACCAGTCGGTTTCCGGCCGTGCGGATCCGGCCGGCACGTTGTCGGCCTGATGACCGTGCGGAACCTGCGGTTCCGCGCCGAACAGCCAGGCGGACACGTCACTTCGCAGCACAAGGTGGGGACCGCCCGTTGCACTCACGCTTCCCGTGGGCACATAGTAGCCCCGGCCCGCGCCTGCCCCGCCGGCCGCCCTGTCCAGTGCGTCAACGAGGCGCCTGGTGAGGTGCCCCTGCGGACCAATCTCCCGGAGCTCGTCGAGCTCTTCCGGAGTGAGCCGTCCCAGCACAGCAGCAATGTCGGCCATGGTGGATCCCTTCTAGCGAATGGTGCCTGAAGGACCACGCTAGAACCCCGCCATTAACGGCGCATGAAATCCGGACGGCGAACAACGAACAAGTTCTACGGGTTCTACGGGGGACAATCCGGTCCGCCGCCTCGTTGAACCATTGACGCCACGCGCTGTACAGACCGCCCGAACGAAACGAGCCACCCTGCTGATTGTCCTCACCGGAATTGACGGTGCCGGAAAGACCACCGCTGCACGCGCAGCCGTTGACGCCGCACGCCTGGCAGGCGGCCGCGCCCTGCTGCTGCGCAACCACGCCGGCCGCCGCAACATGACCCAGTGGTCGGAACGCTCCGGCGTTCCCCTCAGCCCCCGCCTGGCTGACGCACTGGAGACAGTGATCCGGACGGCCAACGTGCTGGTGTCGCACGCCCGGGCACGCAGGTTTTCCGGCCTGGTGGTCATGGACCGCCACCTCTACTGCCAGCTTGCCCTGCGCAGCGTCCGGGGGATCCGGGCCGGCCGGTTCATCCCCTGGCTGCTGCGGCGCCTCCCTGCGCCGGACCTGGTGATCCACTTCGACGTCGCTCCGCAGCGGGCACTGGAGCGCATCCTCCGGCGGGGTACGGACAGCGAAACACTGGAGGAACTGACCGCGCTCAGTGAAGGCTACCGCGCCCTTCCGGACTTTCCGCGGTTTGTCCTGATCGACGCAGGCGCCACCCAGGACGAGGTCCTTGCCGAGCTCACCGACGCCATCCACGGCGCAGCCAGCGGTACAGCGGGCAATCCGGCCGGTGGAGCCCGACGGATCAGCGTGAAACAATCGACGTCACTGCGCTGACGAAGGGAGGCAGGGCCGCCACCGCTGCCAGGCCGAGAACCGCGCGCCCCGCCCAGTCAACGGCCCCTCCGCGACGGCCGGTCCCTGGCTTCCTGGCCACACGCGCCTCGCGGCCCGCACGCAGCCGCCGGGCCCGGATAACTGCAGCCGCCTGCGCCCACACCATCACCCCCAGTGCACCGGCGCCCAGCAACACGCCCGCAGGCACGAACAGCACGGCCGCCAGCAGCGGCAGGTAGTACTTCCAGTTCTGTCCGGAAGGAAGCGGAAGGCCTTGACTGAATGCCCCCGCCGCAGCCGCCACCACGGCACCGTGCAGGATGGCCATTACGGAGAAGAGCACCGCGGACAGCCAGCCCGGACCCACAATGGAAAAGTCGATGTTGTCTGCGCGGAACGGTTCCACCGAGGCACCGAAAACGAGAAGAATCAAAACGCCCAGCACCGGCCCTGCCCACCGGCCGGCAGGGAGCCACCGGTGTATGAGCACGTAAATGATGGCGGCGGCGAAGCCTGCCGGAAGTCCCGCGAAAAACAGCAGGGCAATACTGCCCTCAATGGTGGGAAAGCCCACATTGGCCTGGGCCTCGGTCAGGCGACCCTGGGCTGACGCGGGCGAAGTGACGGCCAGCACCCGCATGACCAGCCTTCCGCCGGCCCACCCGACCAGCAGCCCCGAAGCGACCCCGGCCACCGTGGCCACGTTGGCCCACCACCAGTACTTGCGCAGCGCCGAGACCTGGGCGTCCACGACAGCATCCCGTACGGGCGCTGACGAAGGCACCGGAAGATCCGCCGTTAAAGCCGCCGGCGCCGGTGGTCCACTTATGGAGCGTCCTCCCCAGACGATGACAATTGCCAAGGCAACCAACAGCAGGAACGTACAAACAACCACAATTGCCAGCGCCACGGGTCATCACCACCAAGATAAGGGTGGATTCATTGTGCTCCGGCCTCCGGCGGTTGAATAGGGACCCGTGCACATCCAGGGTGCTGCCATGCCCTCTGGTTGTGCGGGGCTCGGTTGCGTCGCCGGCTTCAGAGGTGCCGCCCTCAGATCAGGCAGTCACTCCTTGGGCATGATGATCCACAGCGCGATGTAGACCAATTCGCCCACGCCAAACAGGCCGAACAGCACAAAGCCGATGCGGACGAGGGCTGTTGAAACACCGAACCTGGCTGCGAGCCCGGCGCAGACGCCGGCGATCATTTTGCCATTCCTGGGCCGAACCAATGCTGCTGTCATGCGGCCACAGTACCAGCCGGCGCCTTGGTGGAGTCCAGAGTCCTTTAGCCCCTAGTCCTGCTGCAAAAGGTCTAGTCCTGGTGCAGCTGGACGAAGTTTCCGCAGCCGTCGTCCAGCACCACCGAGGTTCCGGTGGGGCCCTCCGCCGGTTCGTCCTGGAAGATGACGCCCAGTGCCGCGAGCCGCTTATGCTCGGCCCGCACGTCCGGAACGCCGAACACGATCGCCGGCATCCCGGCGTCGTGCAGGGCGTTCATGTAGTTCGCGCCGATGGGGTTGTCGCTGGGCTCCAGCAGGAGTCCCACTGACCCCGAACTGCCCCCGGCGGAGCCGGGATCCTTCACGATGTAGAGGTTGTATTCGGGCATGGCCATGAGCGTTTCAAAACCCAGTGTCTCCGTGTAGAACTGGTGGGCCGCGGCCGGATCCTTGACGTGGATGCTGCACATTTTTAGTCGCATGGTGCCTAGGCTACCGGTGCCCCGCCTCGCTCGGAACAGGGGCCGGCCCGCAACGCCGGGCGCACCACCCGTCAGGAAGTCCTGCCCATTGACGGCCGGCTTTGCCGGGATTCCAATGGAAGTAGCGGAGCCACCCAGCCCGGGCAGGTTCTGTTGGAGGTGGAACGGTGTCTGTCATAACGGAGTCGGTCCCCATGGGGCCCCTGCAGCTGGCGGTCTGCGCCGCCGTCGTGGTGTGCGGCGTGGCCGGCGCCGTATTTTCGGCGCGATATCACGCCAGGCGTGACGCCGGACAGCTAACGGACGCCGTCTTTTGGGACGGCTTCGCCGGGCTGGTGATTGTGTTCCCGGCCGTCCTGATACCTTCGCTCGCGTCCCCATGGCTGGGGTTCGCTGTAGGCACGCTCGCCGCCGCCACTGCCGCGGCCGCGTATGTGTGGAGTCCCCGCGTCATGGCCTGGCGGGACGCCCGGATCCACACGGGAACCGCCCGGGCGGAGATCGAAGCGGCAGCGGCCCGGCACCGGACCGTGCTGACCCGGTGGCAGCGCTACGAGCTTGATCCCGCCTGCTGCATCGACTACCCGGACATGACCGATGTGCGCCGTCCGGAAACGGCGGCCCTGATCAAGGCCATGAAGGAGGCCGAACGGCTCCGGGCGGCCGAGGCAGCCGGCTACGTTCCCGCCGTCGACCGGCTGGAACATGCCCTGGGCCGGGCGGAAGCCGCGGCGGGCGTGCCCTCCCGGTAAAGACTGGCGCCCTCGCAGGGAGCCGCGCTTTGGGTGAGTCCAGCCCCGCGGACGTTAACTGGTGTGTCGGGACCGTTGGCAAGGCCGGAACCGGCGGCGGTAGCATCCCATAATGGAGCCTTTAGTCACGGACACACGAGACCAGCACGGCAGGTTGCGATCGGACCGGGGAGTCTGGCGGCAGGCCACAACCCTCGCAGCGGCGGGCGAACTCACCGCGCGGTGGCTTGAATCCCACAGCGAATTCCAGCCGGGAACGTTTGCGCCCAGCTTCGATGAGGAGACCCGGCCCATCGCCGCCGAGCTGGCGGAAATAAACCGGAACGGCCTCTTCACCAAAGAATCCCAGCCCGGCATTCGCGCCGACGCCGGCCACGCCCAAAGACAACTCGCACAGAGGCAGTACGTGACCGGCTTCTGCAGCGCGGAGGCCGCGGCTGAACTCATGGCCCTGTCCACCAGGACCGAGCTGATCACCGTCGGCCATGCCCCCGGTGAAGTGAGCGCCGCGGCCATCCCGGTAACGTTCGACGGCGATGCTGTGGTCACCGTGCTCGGGTCCAGTGAGAACCCGGTGGACGAGGACCAGCTCCGCGACTGGTCGGACGAGACCAACGAAACGCTGGCCCTGCTCCTCGCCGATTCCTGGTACGTGGAAGTCCTGGATCCCGTGTGGGGCCGGAACGACGTGCTCCTCCCGGAGGTCCTTTCGGCCCTCCGGCAGCTGCCGTAGGAGTGCGGGGGGCTGTAAGGACTACAGGTCCACTGTCCCGCTTTCGCCGACGCTCATGCGGCTGTGCGTCACCTTGGACTTGATCCACTGAAGCACCGTTGCCGCCCTGCCGCCGGGGCTGGTCCAGTACTCCGCCGAATCCGAGTCGACCCGCAGCAGCACCACTTCCGGAGTGTCCGGCCCGTCCGGGAACCAGGCTTCAACCACCTGGTTCCACATGTCGTGGATCTTCTGCCTGTCCGTGACCACTTCCGCCGTGCCGGCCACCGAGACCCATTCGGTGTTCTTGCCGAAGGAGACGTTCACCCGCGGGTCGGCGCGCACGTGCGCTACCTGGGACGTTTCCGATGACGTGAAGAACCACATGTCGCCGTCGGCCTTGACTTCCTGGACAGCAAGCGGCCGGCTGACCAGGGCGCCTTCTTCGTTGATGGTGGTCAGCATCCCGATATGGGAACCGTTGATGATCTCTGTGACTTTGCTGATGCTCTCAGTGTCAGACATGCACTCACCTCGTTCGTGTCCAACGGGGAAGTTCCCCGCCAACCAAGAGTATTAGTAAGTTTGCTTACTTTCAACGGCTGGCGGGGACCTGTCCGGGCAGTTTGGCCACAGCCCTAAGCCGGAGCGCCCACCCTGGCGACGGCGGCAACCCGGGCGGCAGTCAGCTGGCCCATCCGGATGGCGCCGTCCACGTGCTGGTAACCCTCTGCCGCCAGGTCGGAGGAACTCCAGTAGATGGGACCTACGGGCTGGTGCTGGTCCTTGCCGTACCGGTGCAGTCCGCCGAGGTCGTAGCTGGAGGCGTAGGCGCCGCGGGTCCATTCCTCCGAGCCCCAGTCGGATTCGTAGTACACCTCGGGCTCCAGGGCCTGATCCCCCAGGAAGGCCGCGATCGATTCCAGGATGGCGCGGCGGCGGTCTTCGACACTGAGCTCGAAGACGGTGTCGGCCTTCTCGTCCGAGACGAAACCCACCAGCGTGCCGCGGGAATCCCCGTGGTTGGTGTTGTCGTACACCTCCTGCACCAGCGATCCGGCGCTGAAGCAGGTGCCGGACAGCCCCTCGCCGCGCCAGAACGGCGTCTTGTAGACGGCGTGCACCTTGATGACCAGGCCCAGCGACTGGTGCTGGTGCATCTGGTGCTGGCGGCGGGGCAGCGGCGGGTTGAAGGAAACCCGCGAATACAGGTTCGGCGGCACCGCCATGATCACGTAGCGGGCATTGACCGCGGCCCGCTCCGACACCACGGTGACGCGCGGGCCGCCGTCGCGCTCTTCCGTCCAGTTAATGGTGCGCACCGGACTGTTAAGCACGACGTCGTCACCCAGTTCGCGTGCCTGCAGCAGCGAAACCTGCTGCATCCCTCCCACAACGCGCTTGTCCAGGATGAAGTCCTCGTCCGTCAGGTGGCTGAAAGACCCCGCGGACGCGGCCATCAGGACGGCCTGCAGCGCGGAGAATGCGTGCGCGGGCTTGGTGAGCATGCCACCGGCAATGAACAGGCCGATGTTGTTGCAGGCTTCCTCATCCGGCGAGTTCTGCCGGAGCCAGTGATGGAAGGAGATGGTGTCCAGCTGGCGCGCCTTGGGGTGGGCCCAGGGTTCGGAAGCGCCAATTTCCGCAGCAAGCCCGTCCAGCAGGCCGATCAGCTTGTCCATTTCGGCCGCCGTGGTGTCGCTGACCGGGAAGGAATCGCCGGTGTAGCGGGTCTTCCTGCCGTCGGCCCCCACATAGATGGATTCACCCTCGCGGTAGCGGGAGTACGTTTCCAGTCCCAGCTCGTCCAGGAGTTCCAGGAGTACCGTCTGGTCCGGCGAGACCCACTGGCCGCCGATTTCCAGCATGGCGCCGTCAATGGTGTCCGTCCAGGTGCGGCCGCCCACGCGGTCCCGCGCCTCCAGCACGGCGACAGTGAGGCCGGCCTTCTTCAGTTCACGGGCTGCGGTGAGACCCGAGGGGCCGGCGCCTACGACGACGACGTCGCGGTCAAGTTCCAGCATGATGTCCTCTCCGTGGCCGCTCGAGTGATGCGTACCACTAAATGAATGCCATTCATTTATTAATGACTATAGCGGTTCCAGCACCGCCACGGAAGAGGTCAATGGAATAATGCTGGGGACCCCGCCAGCAGAAAGGCCAGCGATGCCGGCAGCCGCCCGCCCGAACACCAAGCCCCCAGCGGTATCGCGTGAAGCCGCGCCCCGCGCGGCCGCGACCCCGGCGAAGCGACGCGCGGGCAGGCCGGCCACAGCGGTGCTGGATCAGACAGTGATTACCTCGGCAGCCCTGCGGCTGATCGGGAAGAGCGGCTACGACGGCCTCACCATGGCTGCGCTGGCCCGCTCACTGGATGTGGCGCCGTCGGCCCTGTACAACCATGTGGCATCCAAACGCGACGTGCTGGTCCTAGTGGAGGACCACCTCGCCGCACTGGTGGACGTATCCGCTTTCGGTGCTGAACCGTGGGACGAAGCCGTGCGGCGGTGGGCCTGGAGCTATCGGGACGTCTTCTCCAAGCACACCCCGTTGATCCCGGTGATCGCGGTCCTGCCCGTCACGGATGCGCCGCAGACCCTGGCCATGTACGAGGCCGTCAGCCAAGGACTGCGGGAGGCCGGCTTCCCGGAGGAACGCATCATCTCCTCGATCGTGGCGCTGGAGTCCTTCATTTTCGGCTCGGCCTTCGATGTCACAGCCCCCGCGGACATCTTCGATCCGGGCAGCATGGCCGAATCCACGCCCAGTTTCACGGCCGCAGTGCGCAGCCTTGCCGACCAAGGCCACGAAAAGCCTGCCGACGTCGCCTTTGGCCTCGGTCTCGAGGCGTTGATTTCGGGCCTGGGGGCCTTGCGGCGCTAGCCGGTCCGCGGCGGAAGCCGGACTGCGGTCAACCTGCCGGACGCGCGGAAAGGGGCGGCCGCGGCCCTGTGAAGGTCTCGCGTACCGCCCCTGGATGGATACTGGCCGCTTAAAAGTGCGCGCCGTCGGCCTTGACGGCCAGGACCGGCCGGTCAGCCTGCATCAGGATGCGCTGGGCGTGGCTGCCCAGGATGAACTTGCCCACCTGGGAGCGGTGCCTCAGGCCAATGACGATCAGGGACGCATTCGCTTCACGGGCCACGTCCAGGAACTCATCGGCGAGGTCGTGGTGGTACGGCGGCTGGATCACCTTTGCCGTGACGCCAGCCTCCTCCGCACGCTTCGCGGCCCGTGCCAGGACGTCCTCTCCCGCCACGGACTTGTCCACCAGCGCGCCTTCACGTGCAGAGTTGACGATCACCAGGTCCTCGTTTCGAAGGGTTGCCTCGGCGATGCCGGCCGAGAGCGCCGCCTCGCCCGCGGGCGTGGGAACGAATCCGACGATGATGCTCATACCTTCTCCTTGATTTTGGTGGGTGCGGGCTCTACCGCAGCGGGGGCTTTGCGCTTGGCCAGCATGGATTTGAGGGCGGGAAGCACGGCGACCAGCACGAACACCACAAGCAGCGTGGCGGAGATCGGGCGGCCGAAGAAGCCCATGGGGTCGCCGCCGAAGACCAGCAGTGAGCGGCGCATGGAGCTTTCGAGCAGTTCGCCAAGCACAAACGCGAGCACGAGCGGTCCGGGTTCGAAACCGAACTTCTTCATCAGGTAGCCCACGATGCCGAAGACCACCACCAGCGAGACCTCGAACATGCTGTTGTTGATGGTGTAGGCACCCAGGAGCGTGATGAGGGCGGTGACGGGAGCCAGGATGGCGGCGCGGACGCGGAGGATCTTCACGAAGATTCCCACGAGCGGGAGGCTCATGATCAGCAGCAGGACGTTGCCGATGTACATCGAGTTCACAACACCCCAGAAGAGCTCGGGATCCTGTTCCACGAGCTGCGGTCCCGGGGTCACGCCCTGGATCAGCAGGGCACCGAACATCAGCGCCATGGTGGCGTTCGCCGGTATGCCCAGGGTCAGCAGCGGGATGAAGGACGACGTCGCTGCCGCGTTGTTGGCTGTTTCCGGACCCGCGACTCCTTCGGGGGCGCCCTTGCCGAATCGCTCCGGCTGCTTGGCCCTTTTCTTCTCCATGGCGTAGGACGCCATGGAGGCGATGGTGGCGCCGCCTCCGGGGAGGATGCCCAGGAAGAATCCCAGGACGGAGCCGCGCCCGATCGCGCCCGAAGCCTGCTTCAGTTCCTTGCGTGACGGCCAGACGTTGGCCACCTTGGACGGAGCCTTGGCGGCGCGGTGCCGTTCCTCCAGGTTGTAGAGGATTTCGCCAAGGCCGAAGATGCCCATGGCGATCGGCACGAAGTCGATGCCGTCCGCCAGGTCAAGGCTGCCGAAGGTGAAGCGGCTTTCGCCCGTGAAAATGTCCCGCCCAACCGTGGCCAGCAGCAGTCCGAGGGCCGCTGCGATGAGTGCCTTCGCCTTGGCGCCGCTGCTGATGGTGGCCACCAGCAGGATGCCCAGGAGCGCCAGCGCGGTGTATTCCGGCGGTCCGAAGTCCAGCGCGAAGCTGGCCACCACCGGCGCCAGGAATGTCAGGCCGATAATCGCCGCGGTGCCGCCGACGAATGAGCCGATGGCTGCCAGGCCCAGGGCCGTGCCGGCCTTTCCCTGCTTGGCCATCTGGTAGCCGTCGAAAACGGTGACGACGGACGACGCCTCGCCCGGCAGCCGCAGCAGCACGGAGGTGATGGTGCCGCCGTACTGGGCACCGTAGAAGATGCCCGCCAGCATGATGATGGCGGTGACGGGCTCCACGTTGTAGGTGAGCGGAAGGAGGATGGCGATGGTTGCCGCGGGCCCCAGTCCGGGCAGCACCCCGATCAGCATTCCGATGACGACGCCGATCAGGCAGTACAGGAGGTTTGTCGGCTCCAGGACAACGGCGAATCCGTTGATCACGGGATTTAGAAAATCCACGGGGGTCTCCTAGAAGAGGTGGGGGATGGAGGTGCCGAGCGCCAGCACGAAGATGCCGTAGAACGCCGCGACGACGATGGCGCTGATGAGCACCGTGGAGCGCCAGGTTTCGCCGCCCAGGAACCGCATCCAGATGATGCACAGCACCAGCGCCGGCAGTTCAAAGCCGATGAGCGGCATCACGGCCACCATGGCGGCAAGCGTCACCAGGCCGGTCAGCGGGGAGATGGACATGCGGGTGAACTTTTCCGCATCCCTGTTGTGCCGCCCGGCAATCAGCTGGAACAGTCCCAGGGCCACCATGACGCAGCTGATGATGAACGGCCACAGTCCGGGCTGCGGTGCCGACGGAGTGCCGAGTCCCATGGCAACAGACAGGATGACGGCAGCGATGCCGACGCCGAGGACCACGAGGGATGACGCTGCATTGGCCAGGGGTCCGGCGGCCGGCGGCTTTTCGTCCTCCCACTGCGCGGCCAGCTGTTCCGGTGTCAGGTCGTCCTCGGCCACCGGGTCCGCGGAGGTTTCCTTCACTGGAATCACTTCGTTCCGCTGAGGCTGATGTCGTACTTCTCAACCAGGGACTTGTACTTGGCGGCGTATTCCTTCCACTGCGTGACCACTTCCTCGCCGGAGATCTCCTTGGGGGTCAGCATGTTCTTCTTGTTGAACTCCTGGTAAGCCTCCGACTTGAAGGTCTCCTTGAAGGCCGCGAGCAGCTTGTCCTTCACATCCTGCGACGTTCCCTTGGGGGCTGCTACCGCCCGGTACTGCGCGACAGGGACGTCGTAGCCGGATTCCTTCGCAGTGGGAACGTCGGGGAGGAACGTGTTGCGCTCCTCGGAGAAGACCAGCAGCGGGGCCACCTTCCCTGCCTGGATCTGCGGCATGGCTTCACCCAGCTGGATTGTTGCCAGCTCCACCTGGTTTCCCAGGACGGCCGTCAGGGCGGGCTTGCCGCTGTCGAACGGAACGTCGGTCCCCTGCACCTTGGCCTGCTTGAACAGCACCGTCTGTGCCAGCTGGCTGCCGGTGCCCACGCCCGTGGTGCCGAATGTGATGTTGCGGCCCGCACCGGTCACGTCCTTGATGGTCTTGAAGCCGGACTGAGTGCTGGCAACCAGGACGTAGTCGTCCTGGGAGAGGCCGGTGATGATGTCCAGGTCGTCGATGTTGACGGCTTCATCCGCCGTGACGGCCAGCGGCGTGATGGTCACGAGCGACGCCGTAACGAGCAGGAGGTTCTGCCCGTCGGCAGGCTTGCCCGCCACTTCCTTGGTGGCGAGGGCGCCGTTGGCGCCGGGCTTGTTGACTACCGGCATCGGCGTGCCGAGCGTCTTGGAGGCGCCCTCGGCGACGGCCCGGGCAATCAGGTCAGTACTGCCGCCGGCCGCCTGGCCGACGGTCACGCTGATGGGGCCGCTGGGATATTTCGAAGAATCCTTGCTGCCGCCGGCGACGTTGCCGCAGGCGGTCAATGCCAGGAGCGTCATGGCAGACGCCGCTCCGAGTACGGCTCGGCGGGTGGGGAAGTGCATCATTGGAACTCCTCGTTGGCGCTATAGGGCTACGCCCCAAATACGTTTGTGAACCGGATCACTGCCGGTCGGCTGTATCGAGTGTAGGAACCCTCTATGATGCATGTCTAAGCCCAAATATGCATCGAGTGATACCCGGAGGGCATCATGTTTACCTTTGACCAACTGGCGGGATTCATCGCCGTAGCTGAGGAGCTCCACTTCGGGAGGGCGGCGGAACGGCTCAACATGACCCAACCGCCACTGAGCCGCCAAATCCAGAAGCTGGAAAAGGCCGTGGGTGCCGAACTGCTGGAACGCGACAACCGGAAAGTCCAGCTGACGGCTGCGGGACGGGCCTTCCTGGACGAGGCCCGGCGGCTGATGGCCCTGGCCAGCCGGGCACCCGTGACAGCACGGCGGATCGCCTCGGGGCGCTCGGGCCTGCTCCGGATCGGGTTCACGGCTGCGAGCGGCTTCAGCATCCTTGGCCCCCTGCTGGAGGAAATCACCGCAACACTGCCCGACGTCGACATCGACCTGCAGGAGCTCGTGACGGGCGAGCAGATCGCCGGGCTCCTGTCCGGCGAGCTGGACCTTGGCCTGGCAAGGCCGCCCTTTGACAACGAAATCTTCGATTCGCACCTGCTCTACCGGGAAGCGATGGTCCTGGCGGTGCCGTCCGGCCACCCGCTGGCCGGACTCAACAGGGACATCACCGAGAAGGATCTCCGGGACGCGCCGCTGATCATGCACTCCTCCACCCAGGCCCGGTACTTCTATGACCTGGTGGTCCGGATGATCCCTATCCAGCACTCCAACGTGGTCCACACCGTCAGCCAGATCCTCACCATGGTGTCCCTCGTTGCGGCCAAGCGCGGCGTGGCCTTCGTTCCGCACTCGGCAACCCTGCTGGGCGTCCACGGCGTGGAATTCCTGCCACTGGAAAGCAGCGTGAACGACCCCGTCGAACTGCACGCCATCTGGACCCGCACCATCACCAACCCGGCACTCGCACTGGCCTTGAGGACCCTCGACTTCCAGGAAAACTGAGCCGCCCGGCCGCAACGGCCACTGGAATGCCACCTTACAAGGCCGCCGCACCATGCACGAAGGGTATCAATGCATACAAAAATGAACTTAGACAGGCATCAACTGGCTCCCTAGGCTGAAGGAGAAATCATCTACTGCCGCACCGACGCGGCGCCGACATGGAGGACTCATCGTGGCCAAACATTCACCCCAGGAACTTGCCAGCGTTCTCAAAGACGGGTTGCTCTCCTTCCCGGTGACCTCGTTCGATTCGCAACTCCAGTTCGACGAGGAGAACTACCGCAAGCACCTTGCCTGGCAGGCCAGCTACCCGGTGGCGGGGCTCTTCGCCGCCGGCGGCACGGGCGAAGGTTTCTCCCTCACGCCGGCGGAATCCGCCCGCGTGGTCCGCGCCGCCGTCGAAGAAGTCGGAAATATTGTTCCCGTGCTGGCATCGGCCGGAGGTTCCACGGCGCAGGCCATTGAAAACGCCCAGGCTGCAGAGGCCGCGGGAGCCGAGGGCATCCTGCTCCTTCCGCCGTACCTGACGGAAGCGGACCAGGGCGGTCTGATCGAGCACGTCAGCGCCGTCTGCAGTTCCACCTCGCTCGGCGTCATCATCTACAACCGCGCCAACGCAATCTACAAGGACACCACTGTTGCAACCCTGGCCGACCGCCACGCAAACCTGATCGGCTTCAAGGACGGCGTGGGCGACCTCGAACACGACGCCCGCGTGTACGCCAAGCTCGGCGACCGGCTCTTCTACCTTGGCGGCCTCCCGACGGCCGAGACCTTCGCACTGCCGTTGCTGCAGCTGGGCATGAGCACTTACTCCAGCGCCATGTACAACTTCGTCCCGCAGTTCGCCCTGGACTTCTACCAGGACGTGCGCAACCAGGACCGCGTAGCCGTCAACAAGAAGCTCAACGACTTCGTCATCCCGTACCTGGACATCCGCGACCGGGTCAAGGGCTACTCCGTTTCCATCGTCAAGGGCGGCCTGGACGCCATAGGCCGCTCGGCCGGAGGCGTCCGCCCGCCGCTGCAGAACCTGGCGCCGCAGGACCTGGCGGACCTCAAGGCACTCATCGCCACCGTTTCCTGACCTGCCGTTTCCTGATCCACCGTCTCCTGATCGATCCCCTTCCTAGGAGTTACCACCGTGACACTCACCGGACATTCCCTGATCGCCGGGCGTGCCGTCGTCGGCGAAGGCAAAGCCGCCTTTGGCTTCAACCCCGCCAGCAACGAACAGCTTGAGCCCCCTTACACCCTGCTCACCGAGGACCAGCTCAAGGCAGCCACGGCCGCGGCCGCTGACGCCTACCCGTCCTTCAGCACGCTCGATCCCGGGACGCACGCACGCTTCCTGGAAGCAATCGCGGACAACATCGAGGCCATCGGCGACGAGCTAATCGTCCGCGCCGGCCAGGAGACGGGACTGCCGGCGGCCCGCCTGCAGGGTGAACGTGCCCGCACCACCGGCCAGCTCCGCCTCTTCGCCAACGTGGTCCGCCAAGGCGACTTCCGCGGCGTCCGCATCGATCCGGCCCTGCCGGAGCGCACGCCGCTCCCCCGGGCGGACATCCGCCAGCGCCAGATTCCGCTGGGCCCCGTGGCCGTCTTCGGTGCCAGCAACTTCCCGCTGGCCTTCTCGACGGCGGGAGGAGACACCGCCTCGGCCCTCGCCGCAGGTTGCCCGGTGGTCTTCAAAGCGCACAACGCCCACCCGGGCACAGGCGAGCTTGTCGGCCAGGCCATCGTCAAGGCCGTCAACGACATCGGACTCCACCCCGGCGTCTTCTCGCTCATCTACGGACCCGGCAGCAGCATCGGCCAGGCCCTCGTGGCGGACCCGGCCGTCAAGGCCGTGGGCTTCACCGGGTCGCAGAGCGCCGGCATCGCGCTGATGCGCACCGCGGCGGCACGCCCGGAGCCCATCCCTGTCTACGCGGAAATGTCTTCGCTCAACCCGGTCTTCGTCTTCCCTGGCGCCCTCAACGGCTCCGCCGAACACATTGACGCCCTGGCGCAACAGTATGTCGCTGCCGTCACCGGCAGCTCCGGCCAGCTCTGCACCTCCCCCGGCCTGTTGTTCGCCCCCGCCGGCGAGGCAGGGGACAAACTGGCTGCCGCCGTCGGCCGCGCAGTATCCGCCTGTGCCGGACAGACCATGCTGACCGCCGGCATCGCCGGCTCGTGGAACACCGGGGCCGAGGCGCTCGGTTCGGCCGACAATGTGACCATTGTCGGCCAGGGCACTGCAGGCCCCACCGAAAACGCACCGGCACCCACCATCTTCGGGACCGAGATTGCCGACTTCGTGTCCAACCACGTCCTGCACGCCGAGATTTTTGGGGCCGCGTCCCTGGTGATCCGCTACTCCACCGTCGCGGAACTGATCGAGGCCACCAACCGGCTGGAGGGACAGCTCACCGCTTCCCTGCAACTCACCGAAGAGGACTACCCGACGGCGGCGCAGCTGCTGCCCGCCCTCGAACAGAAGGTGGGGCGGATCATCGTGAACGGCTGGCCCACCGGCGTCGAAGTGGGCCATGCCATGGTCCACGGCGGCCCCTTCCCGGCGACGTCGGACACCCGCACGACGTCGGTCGGCACGCTCGCGATCAACCGCTTCCTGCGGCCGGTCGCCTACCAGAACCTGCCCCAGGAACTGCTCCCGGCTCCGCTGCAGGATGCTAATCCGTGGCAGCTGAACCGCCGGATCGACGGTACGGTCGAAGCCGTAGCCGACGCAGAAGATAAGGTCAACGCATGAGCACCCAGCCCACCATCGCCAAGGTTGAGGTAGTTCCCGTCGCCGGGTACGACAGCATGCTGATGAACCTCAGCGGTGCGCACGGACCGTTCTTCACCCGCAACGTGGTGATCATTACCGACTCGGACGGACGCTCCGGCCTGGGTGAGGTCCCCGGCGGCGAGAAAATCCGCACCACCATCGAGGAGGCCGGGGCCTTCATCGCCGGCAAGCCGGTGGCCCGGTACCGCTCCCTGCTGCGGGAAATCGCGGCGGAATTCGCGGACCGCGACGCCGGCGGCCGCGGGCTGCAGACCTTCGACCTCCGGACCACCGTCCACGCGGTCACGGCCGTCGAATCCGCCCTGCTGGACCTCCACGGCCAGTTCCTGGGCGTCCCGGTGGCCGAACTGCTCGGTGACGGGCAGCAGCGCTCCTCCGTTCCGATGCTCGGCTACCTCTTCTTCATCGGCGACCGCCGGCGGACGGACCTGCCGTATCTGGTGGAGGATGCGCCGGCGGACCGCTGGGAGCGGCTGCGCCGGCAGGAAGCCATGACACCTGCAGCCGTAGTCGCCCTGGCCGAAGCCGCGCAGGAGCGGTACGGGTTCAGCGACTTCAAGCTCAAGGGCGGAGTGCTGTCCGGCGACGACGAAGTGGACGTGGTCACCGCCCTGGCCAAGCGCTTCCCCGAAGCCCGCGTCACATTGGACCCCAACGGCGGCTGGCTCCTGGAGGAGGCCATCCGGCTCGGCAAGCGGATGCAGGGCGTCGTGGCCTACGCCGAGGACCCCTGCGGCGCCGAAGGCCGCTTCTCCGGGCGCGAAGTCATGGCGGAATTCCGCCGGGCCACCGGTCTCAAGACGGCCACCAACATGATTGCCACGGACTGGCGGGAAATGTCCCACGCGATCCGCAGCAACGCCGTGGACATTCCGCTGGCCGACCCGCACTTCTGGACCATGCACGGCTCCGTCCGGGTGGCGCAGCTCTGCCACGAATTCGGCCTCACCTGGGGCTCGCACTCGAACAACCACTTCGACATCTCGCTGGCGATGTTCACGCACACCGGCGCGGCAGCCCCCGGCGAGATCACCGCGCTGGACACCCACTGGATCTGGCAGGACGGGCAGGGCCTCACCAAAGAACCGCTGCAGATCCGGAACGGCGCCATCGAGGTGCCGGACGCTCCCGGGCTGGGCATCGAACTGGACCGCGACGCCCTGGACAAAGCGCACCAGCTGTACCTGGAGCACGGTTTGGATGCCCGCGACGACAGCATCGGCATGCAGTATTACGTCGAGGGCTGGTCCTTCGACCCGAAACGGCCCTGCCTGGTGCGCTAAGCGTCCTGCGAAAGAACTGAAGCTTCCGCACGGCCGGCCCTCCCGACGCAACAGGGAGACGGCCGTGCGGAAACCCAAGACGTACAGATAAATAGAAGGGCGCACTTTTGGGCGGCGTTGTCTCCGGAATACTCATCGTCTCCGCTGTCATTGCCGTGGGGTATTTCGCCGCCCGCTTCCGGATCCTGGGACCGGAAGTCCAGGGCGCGCTGACCCGCACCGCCTTTTACGTCACCAACCCGGCTCTGCTGTACACCGTGGTGGCCGGCAGCGATATCCGGGCAGCCCTCGGAACGGACGCCCCGCTGGCGCTGCTCTCGGCAGCGATAGTGGGGCTTCTCTACTGCCTCGCGAGTTTCCTGTTCTTCCGCCGGCCGGCGGCCGAAACCGCCGTGGGTGCCATGGCCAGCAGCTACGCAAACGCCAACAACATCGGCATCCCGGTGTCGCTCTACGCCGTCGGAACGGCACAGCACGTGGCCCCAGTACTCCTGGTGCAGATCCTGGTGATGGCGCCGTTCTACCTCACGGTGCTGGGCCTGGTTTCCGGCACCAAAATCTCCTGGAAGAAGCTCCTGCTTCAACCCTTCGCCAATCCCATGATCATCGCCTCCGGACTGGGGGCCGCCGTGGCGCTGACCGGCTGGAGCGCCCCGGACCTCCTGCAAAAACCCATCGACATGCTGGCCGGCGGCGCCGTGCCCATGGTGCTGCTTGCCTTCGGGCTCTCACTCGCCGGCCGGGCCCCGCTGCAGAAGGACGACGGCCGCACAGAGACCCTCGTGGCCACGTTCCTGAAAATTGCCGGAATGCCGCTCATTGTGTGGGTCCTCGGACGTTTTGTCTTCGGACTGGAGGGGCAGCACCTGCTGGCCAGCGTGATCATGGCCGCACTCCCCACCGCCCAGAACGTCTTCCTCTTCGCGTCCCCGTACGGCCGCGGCATGACCGTAGCCCGCGACGTCATCCTCTGTACCACCGTCTTGAGCATCGGGGCGCTGCTCGTGGTGGCGTGGCTGGTGGGCTAGGCGCGTGACAACCACTACTTGTAATACAAGTTTCCAACTTGTAGCATAAGGAGTGCGGGCGACGCTGCCCCCTACCGATTTTCCGAGGAGCCCCCATGAGCACCGTAGACCTCATCCGCCACGTCAAACTTTCCACCGCAAGGCTTCCCCTTGCCGTGCCGATCAGCGACGCCAAAGTGTTCACGGGCCGCCAGAAGCCCATGACCGAGGTGGCCTTCCTCTTCGCTGAAATCACCACCGAGCAGGGCCACAGCGGCATCGGCTTCAGCTACTCCAAGCGCGCGGGCGGACCGGCCCAGTATGCGCACGCCAAGGAGGTGGCCGAGGGCATCATCGGCGAGGACCCCAACGACATCGGCAAGATCTACACCAAGCTGCTCTGGGCCGGCGCCTCCGTGGGCCGCTCGGGCGTAGCCACCCAGGCACTGGCCGCCATAGACATCGCCCTGTACGACCTCAAGGCCAAGCGCGCGGGCCTGCCCCTGGCCAAGCTGCTGGGCTCCTACCGCGACTCCGTCCAGACCTACAACACGTCCGGCGGCTTCCTCAACGCCTCCCTGGACGAAGTCAAGGCCCGCGCCACCCAGTCCATCGACGAAGGCATCGGCGGCATCAAAATCAAGGTGGGCCTCCCCGACAGCAAAGAGGACCTGCGCCGCGTCGCCGGAATCCGCGAACACATCGGCTGGGACGTGCCGCTTATGGTGGATGCAAACCAGCAGTGGGACCGCGCCACCGCACTGCGGATGGGCCGGCAGCTGGAGGAGTTCAACCTCATCTGGATCGAAGAACCGCTGGACGCCTACGACTTCGAAGGCCATGCCCACCTCGCCCAGGTCCTGGACACCCCCATCGCCACCGGCGAGATGCTGGCCTCCGTGGCCGAGCACAAGGGCCTGATCAACGCGAACGGCTGCGACATCATCCAGCCCGACGCCCCCCGCGTCGGCGGCATCACGCAGTTCCTGCGCCTGGCCGCCCTGGCGGACGAGCGGGGACTGGGGCTCGCACCGCACTTCGCCATGGAGATCCACCTGCACCTCGCCGCCGCCTACCCCCGCGAACCATGGGTGGAGCACTTCGACTGGCTGGACCCGCTGTTCAACGAGCGCCTCGAAACGAAGAACGGCCGCATGCTGGTTCCGGACCGCCCCGGCCTCGGCGTGACACTCAGTGACCAGGCCCGCGCCTGGACCACCGAGTCCGTGGAGTTCGGCGCGTAACCTTGAACGCATGAGCCGGAACCTGACCGCGGACCTCGCCGCCGATCTTCGCACCCGCATCGTTGACGGCGTCATCCAGCCCGGCGACAAGCTTCCCAGCGAAAACACGCTGATCGGCGAGTTCGGTGTGAGCCGCACGGTGGTCCGGGCTGCCCTGACCCGGCTCCAGGCTGAAGGACTGGTGGAAACCGAACGCGGGCGGGGCAGCTTCGCGCTGACCCCGCCCCCGCACGGCGATCCGCACTCCCCCGGCGGACGGCCGGTGGCAAGCCTTGAGGACCGGCTCCACCTGCTCGAGTTCCGCATCGGCGTCGAGGCGGAGGCCGCCGCCCTCGCCGCCCGCAACCGGACGGACCGGCAACTGAAGGCCGTCCTGAGCGCCCTGGAGGAGTTCACTGCCAGCGGCGACCACCCGGCGCATGCCATGAAGTCCGACTACGAATTCCACAAGGCCATCGCCGCGGCGACGGGAAACCCCTTCTATTCGGACTGCCTCGCGTCCCTGGGCCAGACCATGATCGCCATGCCGCGCACCCGGCTGATGACCGGCGTCGAACACTACGCCCGTGACCACTTCGAACAGGTGGTCCACGAGCACGAATCGATCTATGCGGCCATCGCGGAAGGTGACGTGCCGTCGTCGTCTGCTGCCATGCGCAGCCACCTGGCCAACTCGAGGCGACGGCTCAGGGACGGACGCCAGTAGCGGCGGCCGGCTCCTGCCGGCCGGGGCGCCGGGGGGCCGGGTGGGCCGCTCAGGCGTTGAGGTCAGCGAGCCGTTCAGGCGTGTCGATCAGCCTGAGGAGCCGCAGGACTGCGGGGTTGGCTGTTTCTTCATTCCATGCCAGCTCCAGGTCCACGCGGTTCAGCTCCTGGATGCCGTGCCTTCCATCAATCTCGTGGAATTCCACCCCGGCGGGCGCGAAAGCCATGGCCGAAGCGGGGACTAGCGTCACCCCCAGACCCGCCTGGACGAAGGCCAAAAGGGCCGGAACCTGGCTGGCGTACTGGGTGATGTTGGCATGGGCGCCGGCGCTGGCAAACAGCCGGAGCACCAGGTCGTGGAAGTACCGGGCCTCCTTGGTGGAATACATCAGCAACGGCAGACGGTCCAGGGACCCAAGCGGCAGCGGCTCCCCCTTCGGCGCCGCCATGTTGCCCAGCAGTGAACTCCCCTCCGGCAGCGCCACCACCAGGCGGTCCTGCATGAGCGGCCGGGACACAACGCCCGGCCGGGCGACGATGGGCCGCAGCAGGCCGATGTCCACGCTGCCCTTCACCAGCCCGTCCATCTGGTCCGTTGAGACCAGTTCCCGGAGCACAAAGGACACTCCCGGCATCCCCTCCGCGGCGCGCCGCAGCATCAGCGGCAGTGCGCTCTGGCCGGCAATGGCGGTGTACCCCACCGTGATGGCGCCTGCCTCGCCGGAGGACACCCGGCGGACATCCAGGTCGGTCTTGATGCACATATCCAGGATCTGGCGTGCCCTCGGCAGCAGCGTGGCGCCCGCGGCGGTCAGCTCCACCTTCCTGCTGGTGCGGCCGAAGAGCTGGGTTCCCAGCTTCTTCTCGAGCATCTGGATCTGGCGGCTCAGCGGCGGCTGGGTCATGTTGAGCCGCTCGGCCGCCGCGCCAAAGTGGAGCTCTTCAGCGACGGCAACGAACGCCTCTAACTGGGGTAGGGAAAACATTCATACCTTTACTGAATTGTTGAGTGCACAAATTAGCTTGGACTTGGATCGATGACTCCCCTTATGGTCGGTGAACGGAGCAGGTAAATCAACCCCCGAGGCAACCCAAGGAGCACAGCGCTGTGGACCAGGCATACGATCCCGCCCAGTACATCAACCAGGCCAGGATTACCGGCGTCTCCATCACGCCGGTGGCCTTCAAGGACCCGCCGCTCCTGAACACCGTGGGCGTTCACGAACCGTTCGCGCTGCGGGCCATCGTGGAGGTCCAGACGGATGCCGGCGTATCGGGCTTCGGTGAAACCTACGGCGATGCCGGCCACATTGCCCGGCTCCGGCTCGCGGCTGCGGCCGTTCCCGGGACGGACATCTTCAACATCAACGTGCTGCGCAGCCGGATCGCCCAGGCGCTGCAGCAGGACACCATCCAAGGCGGCCACGGCATGAGCGGCATGGTCACCGGTTCGAGCACAGCCGACCGCGTGCTGTCCGCGTTCGATGTCGCCGCCCTGGATATCCAGGGCAAACTCCTCGGCCGCCCGGTCAGCGACCTCCTGGGCGGCGCCGGCCGTGGCTCCGTGCAGTTCAGCGGGTACCTGTTCTACAAGTGGGCGGGCCACCCGGGCCAGGAGGACGACGCCTGGGGTGCCGCCCTGGACCCTGCCGGGATCGTGCAGCAGGCCCGGACCATGGTGGACCGCTACGGCTTCAGCGCACTCAAACTGAAGGCCGGCGTGTTCCCGCCGGAAGAAGAGATCGCGGCCATCCACGCCCTCCGCGCCGAATTCCCCGGCCTCCCCCTCCGCATCGATCCCAACGGCGCCTGGACAGTGGAGACCTCCATCCGCGTGGGCAAGGAATTGCACGGCGTCCTGGAGTACCTTGAGGACCCCACACCAGGCATTGACGGCATGGCGGCCGTCCGCCGAGAGGTCGGCATGCCCCTGGCCACGAACATGTGCGTGGTCAGCTTCGCGGACGTGGCCCCTGCCGTGGCGGCCGGCGCCGTGGACGTCATCCTCTCGGACCACCACTTCTGGGGCGGCCTCCGCCGGACCCAGTTCCTGGCCGGCATCACCGAGACGTTCGGCTTGGGGCTGTCCATGCACTCCAACTCCCACCTTGGCATCAGCCTCGCCGCCATGGTCCATTTGGCGGCGGCAACCCCCAACCTCGACTACGCCTGCGACACGCACTGGCCGTGGAAGGACCCGTCGGAGGATGTCATTGCCGGCGGTGTGTTCACGTTCAAGGACGGCGCCGTCCAGGTCCCCACCGGGCCCGGCCTCGGCGTCGAGGTGGACCGTGACGCCCTGGAACGCCTGCACCGCCAGTACTTGGACTGCGGGATCACCAGCCGGGACGACACCGGCTACATGCAGCGGCTCCACCCGTCCTACGAGCTTCAGGGCCCCCGGTGGTAACCACCGGGGAGCAGGCTCCGGACCGCCTGGAATCACTGAAGATCGTGGTCACCGATCCCATTATCAGCCGCTTCGAGGACCGGTTAAGGTCCGACGGCGGCACTCACCAGTGGGACATGGCTGCGGCTTGGACTCCGGAACGCCGGCTGGACGCACTGGCGGGCGCCGACGTCGTGGTTTGCTCCTCCCTGGGCTCCGTGGAAGCGGAGGCTGCCGGCCGCGTGCGCCTGGTCCACGTCACGGGTGCAGGCTACGACAAGATTTCCTTCCCGCACCTGGCGCCGTCGGCTCTGGTGGCCAACACCTTCCACCACGCACGGCCCATCGCCGAGCACGTCCTGATGGTCACCCTGATGCTTTCCCGCAATGTTGCGGCAGCCGACCGGGAGGTCCGCCAGGGGCAGTGGCGGACCATCGCAACGGCCGACGACGTGCCGTTCCATCCCGTCCTCGCCGACCTGACCCTGGGCCTGGTGGGCCTGGGATCCATCGGCGCCGAGGTCGCCCGCATGGCCGGATCGCTGGGCATGAAAGTCCGCGCTGTGCGGCGCAATCCTGCGGCCGCCCTGCCGCAGGGGGTCAGCCTCGACCGGGTAGGCGGAAATAATGAGCTCCACGAACTCCTGGCGGCGTCCGACGTCGTGGTGGTGACCGTGCCGCTGGATCCCGGCACGGAAGGGATGATCGGGGCGGCGGAACTGTCCGCCATGAAACCGTCAGCGTTCCTTATTAACGTGGCACGCGGGCCGGTGGTGGATCAGGCGGCACTGTACGCGGCCCTGAAGGAGCGGCGGATCGCCGGAGCCGGCCTCGACGTCTGGTGGGGATCGCCCGCGGACGGCGTGGTTCCGCCTGCTGAACTGCCCTTCGCATCCCTGCAGAACACGGTGCTGACCCCGCACCATTCCGGCCATGCACGCACCACCTTTGAACGCCGCGCGGCAGACATCGCCGCCAACATCCGGCTGCTTGCACAGGGCGGGGAGCTCGTGAACCTGGTGCCGCGGCCCGTTCCGGCTACGTAGCCGCCAGGACCAGCTGCACGATCAGCAGGGCGCTTCCCAGCGCTGACGCACCCAGGGCCAGGGCCTTCAGGCGTGCGGCATTGAGGAAGCGGTTCACGAACCGGGATGCCGCGTAGCCGCCAACGGCCGCAGGAACCATCCAAAGCGCCAGTGAAAGCATGTCCGTGGTAACAGCTCCTGCCAGCCACAGCATTGCCATGGAAATGGATGAGCCCACCATAAAGAAGGCGCTCATGGTGCCGCGCAGCCGGGGGCCGTCGTGCCCGTGCCACACCAGGGCCATGGGCGGTCCCCCGATGGACGTGGCGGTACCCATGATGCCGGAGGCCGCGCCGGCAGCGATCAGGTTGGCGCGGACCGGCCGGGGAGCCCAGCCGCGGCCCGCCAGCACCAAACCGGCCAGCACCACCGCCACCACCACCCACGCCAGGCCTTCGCGGGACAGTGCCGTCACCAGCCACGCGCCCAGGAAGCTCCCGGGAATCCGGCCCACCAGGGCCCAGCCCGTGCCTCGGAGGTCCAGGCTTTGCCGCTCCCGCACGGTGACCATGAGGGTGACGAGCAGGGCCAGGAGGATCAGGGTGGCGGGAAGCAGCGCCGGATCCACCATCGCGATCACCGGCGCTGCCAGCATGCCCATGCCGAAGCCGCTGGAGGCCTGCAGGCAGGCTGCCAGGAAGATCACCCCGGCTATGACGGCATATTCGGCACCAGTCACTCGGGTCCCGTCACTGGATGGGCACAGCGGAGGTAGCAGTGGCAGTTGCCGCGGCGCCCGTCAGGCCCTTGAGGGAATCGAGCGGGAAATGGCATTCCGCCACGTGCCGCGTGCCGTCAGGGGCTGCCAGGACCTGCGGTTCCGGTGATACTTCGGCGCAGATATCCTGCGCCTTCCAGCAGCGCGTCCGGAAGCGGCAGCCCGACGGCGGATCCAGCGGAGAGGGCAGCTCACCTTGAAGGACAATCCTGTCCCGTCTGGTTCCGCTGACGTCCAGCTTCGGGGACGCCGACATCAGGGCCGCCGTGTAGGGGTGCCGGGGATGGTCAAAGACTTCCTCGGTGGCCCCGGTCTCGATGATTCGTCCGAGGTACATCACAGCCACCCTGTCCGCCACATGGCGGACCACGGTCAGGTCGTGCGAGATGAAGATGTAGGAAACACCGAGTTCCTGCTGGAGCTCATTGAGCAGGTTCAGGACCTGCGCCTGCACGGAAAGGTCCAGGGCCGAGACGGGCTCGTCGAGGATGATGACGTCCGGGTTCAGGGCCAGGGCCCGGGCGATCCCGATGCGCTGACGCTGGCCGCCGGAGAATTCCTGCGGCGACTTGCGGGCATCGGAGGGACGCAGCCCCACCATGTGCAGCAGTTCACTTACCCTTGCCTGGCGCTCCCGGGACGTCGGGTAGAGGCCGCGGTGGGTGGCCCACGGTTCGGCGATGATGTCGCCGGCGTTCATCCGGGCGTTCAGGGAGGCAAACGGGTCCTGGAAGACCATCTGCACGCGCCGCCGCCAGCTCAGCAGTTCCTTCCCGCGGAGCCCGAAGGGGTTGGTTCCTTCGAAGGTCACGGTCCCTTCATCCGGTGTTTCCAGCATCATCAGGGTCCGCGCCAGGGTGGACTTGCCGCAGCCGGACTCGCCCACCAGTCCCAGGGTCTCACCCCGGCCCACGGTCAGGCTGATCCCGTCCAGGGCCTTGAGCCGGGTGTTGCCGCTGGCGCTCCTGGCCACGTGGAACGTCTTGGTCAGGCCCTCGATTGTCAGAAGCGGCTCAGACATTGCTGATCTCCTCGCTGAAGTGGCAGGCGGCCGTGCGGGCAGGCCGCGGCTGGACGCCGGAAGGGATGTTCACGGGGGTGCCGCCGGTGCCCGCGGCTCCGGCTACCGGGCGGGCTTCGCCTACCGGGCGGGCTCCGGCTACCGGGCGGAGCACGGGACGTTCGGCCCGGCAGATGTCCTGCACCAGCGGGCAGCGGGACTGGTAGACGCAGCCGGACGGGATGTCGTGGAGCTCCGGCGGGCTGCCGGCAATGGACTTGAGCTTGGCGCCCCGCTCCAGGTGGACGGGCACCGATTCCAGCAGCCCTTTGGTGTAGGGATGGCGCGGGTCGGCGAAAACTTCGGAGACCGGTCCGCTCTCCACCACGTTGCCGGCGTACATCACGGCCACGGCGTCGGCTTCCTCGGCCACCACGGCCAGGTCGTGCGTAATGAGGATGACCGCCATCTGGCCCTCCTCACGGAGCTTCCGCAGAAGCTGCATGATCTGCGCCTGGACCGTGACGTCCAGTGCCGTGGTGGGTTCATCGGCGATCAGCAGGCGCGGGTTGAGGGCCACGGCCATGGCGATGAGGATGCGCTGGCGCATGCCGCCTGAGAACTGGTGCGGGTAGGAATTGATCCGGGATTCCGGCTCGGGAATGCCGACGCGTTTCATCAGGTCAATCGCTTCAACCCGGGCTTCCTTGGAGCTGAGCCCGCGGTGGATGCGGAAGGCTTCGCCCAGTTGCGTCCCCACCGTATAGACGGGGTTCAGGGCAGTCAGCGCGTCCTGGAAGACGATGCCCAGCTCGGGCCCGGCAAACTTGAGCCGTTCCTTGGCGCTGAGTGCGGCGAGATCGGTGCCGTTGAGGACGATCTCGCCGTCGGCGAGGTCGCAGACGGGGTCCATGATCCCGGCGAGTGCCTTTGCTGTCATGGACTTTCCGCACCCTGATTCCCCGAGCAACGCCAGCGTTTCCCCGGCACGGGCTTCGAAAGCCACGCTGTTGACGGCGCGCACGGTGCCGCGGTGTGTGCGGATGTCCACGGCAAGGTCACGGACCTGCAGGACGACGTCGTGCGCCTTGGTCTGGCCTGTGGCAGCGCGGGCAGCCTCGCCGGTGCGCTGGATGGGGGCTTGCTGGGCGGCTGTTTTCACGGCTGTGCCTCCTTGGCTGGGATACGGGCGATCAGCCGCTTGCGGGGAAGTGCCAGGCGCCAGCGCTGGGCCGGATCGGTGGCGATCCGCAGCCAGGCGGCCAGGACGTTGGCGGCGATGGTTGTGACCACGATGGCAACGCCGGGGAAGATCGAGAGCCACCAGGCGGTCTGCAGGTACTGCCGGCCCTGGGAGACCATTAGGCCCCAGCTGACGTCCGGCGGCTGGATGCCGATGCCCAGGAAGCTCAGGGAGGACTCGGCGAGCATGACGTAGCAGAACTCGAGGGTGGCCAGCGTCAGGAGCGTCGGCAGCACCACGGGGATGACGTGCCGGAGGATGATCGCATTGGGTTTGGCACCAAAGGTCCGGGCGGCGTCGACAAATGTCCGGCTCTGGAGTTCCGCCGACTCGGCGCGCGCGGTGCGCAGGTAGATCGGGATGCGGGTGAGTGCCAGGATCAGCACGATGTTCGCCGCGCTGGGGCTAAAAACGTAAAGCACGACGACGGCGAGCAGCAGGGACGGAAAGCTCATGATCACGTCGGCGATGCGCATGGACACGTTCTCCCGCCAGCCCCGGTGGTAGCCGGCCCAGACGCCCCACAGGGAGCCAACGACCAGTGCCACGGCCACCGCCGGCAAGGCTACGGACAGGGTGGTCCGGCTCGCCACGACCAGCCGGGCCAGCATGCTGCGGCCCAGCGAGTCGCTGCCCAGGAAGTATTCCCAGCCGTGCGCCAACGTGAATGGTGCCTTGTTGGCGAACAGCAGGTTCTGTTTGGTGGCCAGATCGCCCATCAGCGCAGGGCCGACCAGGGCGGTCAGGCCGATAAAGATCAGGATCAGCGCAGAGACGGTGGCAAAGCGGTCCTTGAGCAGGAGGCGGAAAAGACTCAGCTGTCCCACCTGCTTTTCGTCCTTCTTTTCGTTCTGGTGTTCGCGGGCCGCCGGCAGCTTCTCCGGCGCCGCGCCCTCAGTCAGTGAACTCTTCATGGCTACTCCTAGGCCTTAACCGTGACGGGCCGGACGCGCGCGTCCAGCAGCGCGTAGCCCATGTCGATAAGGATGTTCAGGGCAAAAATCGCGACGGCGGTGAGCAGGACGGCTGCCTGCAGGACGGCGAAGTCCCGTTGCAGGATCGAATCGATCATGAGCTTTCCAATGCCCGGCCAGCCGAAGATGGTCTCCACCACCACGGCGCCGTTCACGAGGCCCACGGTCAGGTCGCCGGCCACCGTCAGTGCGGGGGCGGCCGCGTTGCGCAGCGCGTGGTGCGTGACCACCCGGAGTTCGCCTGCTCCGCGGCTGCGGGCCAGTTTGATGTAGGGCTCCGAGAGGGCGGAGACCATGGAGCCGCGGACAATCTGGACCAGCACGCCGAACGGCCGCAGGAGCAACGTGGCGATGGGCAATACCCAGGCGCCGGCCCCCGACACACCGGATGTCGGGAGCCAGCCCAGGGTGATGGCGAAGACCCAGATGCCCACGATTGCCAGCCAGAAGTCCGGTATCGAGGCTGCAGCCATGGAGACGAAACTTGAGATACGGTCCGCGATGCCATTCGGCTTCAGCGCAGCCCAGCACCCGACCACCAGCGCCAGCAGCACAGCCAGCACCATTGTGGTGGCGGCCAGCTGCAGGGTGGCCGGGAAGGCGCGCAGTGCCATGGCCGCGGCATCCTGCCCCGTGCGGAGTGACTGTCCGAAGTCGAGCCGGAGCACTCCGCCGAAGTAGTCGGCCATCTGTACCAGCAGCGGCTGGTCCAGTCCATTGCGTGCGGTGAAGTCGTCGCGCATCTGCTGGGTGGCGTTCAGCGGCAGGTACAGGCTGGCAGGGTTTCCCGTCATCCTGGCCAGCGCGAACACACCAACGATCACCACCACCAGCGGTAGAGCGCTGGAGACAATCCGCTTTCTCAAGTAGATCAGCATGGCTGTCCTTATCTCCGGGTCCGGGCTAGTTTGCCGGCGTCATTTCCGAAACACGCAACTCGTCGCCACTGGACGAATTGGGCGTGTACTTCACGGACTTGGCCTTGCCGATGATGCCGGTCTGGTGCGAGATGTGGGCAAACTGGACCACTTTGTCGTTCTGGTACGCGAAGATGTCCTCAAAGTCCTTCTTCCGCTCGTCGCCGGAGGCCGCATCCGCCTTCTTGATCATGGCGTCGAACTCGGGGGTGCCGAAGTAGCTCTGGGCTCCGGTGGACAGCATGTACTGGTCCACGGTGAAGGCTGCATCGCCGGCCTGGTTGCCGTGCTGGGTCATCAGGGCCACCGCGCCTTCATCATCGGAGAAGGGACGGACCTGGTAGGTCAGGTGCTGGCTGGTTTCGAGCATCTTGAGCTTGACGTTCAGGCCGGCCTGGCTCAGCTGCTCCTGGAGGACCTGAGCGAGCTCAGTGATCTTCGGGAACTGCGCGCTCCGGACTACCAGCGAGATCTGCGCGGACGTATCAACGCCGTCGGCCTTGGCGTCGGCAACGAGGGACTTCGCCTTGTCCAGGTCGAACGGCCAGGCCTTCAGCGCCGCGTTGTGCCCCACGATGCCTTCGGGAACCAGCTGGGCAGCCACCTGGTGCTTGCCCTGGTAGAGCGAGTTGACGATTCCCTCCTTGTCGAGGGCGTAGTTGACCGCCTGGCGGACACGGAGGTCGTTGAGCGGCGCCTCATTGGCATCGAGCCGCAATGCCACTGTCTCGTTGTTGGGGTAGTCGACGCCAAGGTCGCCGATGTTGTCGTCCGGGCTCAGTCCCATGGCAACATCTGCCTCGCCGCTGGTGATCATGGCAGCGCGCACTGAGCTCTCGGAACGCCACTGGTACTCCGCCTTGGCGTAAGCGGGCTTGTCCCCCCAATACCCGTCCCAGCTGGACAAAGTGATCTTCTGGCCGGCGTCCCACTTCTCGATCTTGTAGGGACCCGTGCCGATCGGCTCACGGACCTTCGCCGTGGTACTTGTGGACGTCGGCACCACCTCGAGGAACGAAAGGCGCAGCGGCAGGATGGGATCAGGTTCGGGAGTGGTGACGGTCAGGGTGGTGGCATCCACGGCCTTCACGGCGAGGTCCGCGTCGCCGAAGACGTAGCCTTCCACGTTGCAGCCGAGCTTGGAGTTGACTGCCCTTTCGATGGTGAAGGCGGCGGCTTCGGCATTGAACGGCGTGCCGTCCTGGAAAGTCACGCCTTCGCGCAGCTTCAGGGTCCACTCAGTATCCGTAGTGGCCTTCCATTCAGTGGCGAGCTTGGGCTCGAGTTCGCCACTGGTCGGGTTGCGTTCAATCAGCGGTTCGGTGACGTTAGAGCGCACCACAACACCGGTGGAGGTCAGGTTGGACTCACAGGCTTCCAGCGTGGGCGGTTCCTGGCCGAGGACCACGCGCACCGTGTTCGAGGAGGCGGCGCCGGCGTCGGAATTGGCCACCGAACAGCCGCTCAGACCGAGCACCGCGACGGACGCCAGGGCCGGCCATTTAAGCAAGGCGGCGGGAAATGGGGACTTTGAAGAAGACGTCATTGGATTCCTCCGAATTGGGTGTTTGCGGCAGGGGTGGGCTCGTGCACCAGTGGAACCGGGCAACAAGATCAGGTAGTTCGGGCCGCGCTGGACTCAAGCTAGTTGAGGTCCACAGGCTCCACAAGGTTTTTACCGGCCGCCGGTGGCGCGCGCCGGGGCGGTTCCAGCCACCGACGCCCTGTGACGGGCACCACTTATCCCGGAAATCCGCGCGGTTCCGCCCGAGTACCTCAATCGATTCACTTCCGGCATCGAACAATGCCATTTACATGTTGGACGCGTATGGATCCGAAACCTAGGGTGCAGATATGAAGAACACCGCCGTCCTGCAGGTAGGGCCACTCATGCCAGCCGTCCAAGAAGCCATCCGGAGCGAGTACGACGCCGTGCGCCTCCCCGACTCAACCCCCGAGCGGGAAGAATTCCTGCATCTCCACGGCGAATCCTTCGAGGTCGCCGTGACCTCGGGCAAGTTCGGCGTCGGCCCGGACCTGATGCGCGCACTTCCCAGCCTGCGCGCGGTCATCAACTTCGGTGTCGGCTATGACACCACGGACGTTGCCCAGGCCGCCCGGCGCGGCATCACGGTCAGCAACACCCCCGACGTCCTCAACGACTGCGTGGCGGACACCGCAATCGCCCTGTACCTGGACGTCCTGCGCCGGGTGAGCGCCGCGGACCGCTTCGTCCGCCGCGGTGACTGGCTCAGCAAGGGCAACTTCCCACTCGCCACCAAGGCCAGCGGCAAGAGAGTGGGCATCCTCGGGCTCGGCCGGATTGGACGGGTCATCGCCCGGCGCCTGGAAGGCTTCGACTGCAGCATCAGTTACCACAGCCGCAATCCGGTGGACGGGGTCAGCTACGCGTACAAGGCCTCACCGCGCGAACTCGCCGCCGGTTGCGACGTCCTGATTGTCGCCGCCGCCGGCGGGTCCGGCTCGGCCAAACTCGTGGACGCCGCCGTCATCGACGCGATCGGGCCTGAGGGCTACCTGATCAACATCGCCCGGGGAAGCGTGGTGGATGAGGACGCCCTTGTGGCTGCCCTGCTGGCCGGGCGGCTGGCCGGTGCCGGCCTGGACGTCTTTGCGGAGGAGCCAAAGGTCCCGGAAGACCTCCTCGCCCTGGACAATGTAGTCCTGCTGCCCCATCTGGGGAGCGGCACCCACGAAACGAGGGCCGCAATGGCAGAACTTACGCTCGCGAACCTTCGGCAGTTCGTTGAGTCCGGTTCGGTCCTGACGGCGGTGCAGGCATGAGCGTCGCAGTGGGATACGTGGCCGGCCAGGAGGGCCGCGCCGCCCTGAGTGCCGCCATCGGGGAGGCTGCACTGCGAAAGACCGCGCTGCAGATCATGGGCCCTGTTGCGGGCGACGCGTCGGCCGAGGCGGAGGGGGACATCCGAGAAGCCATTGCTGCCGCGGCCGCAGCGGGCGTCCAAGCTACACTCCGCCCTAACGAGGGCAGCGACGCAGCGGACGTCATGATCGACGCCTCCTACGAGGAGGATATTGAACTGATAGTGATAGGAGTCCGGCGCCGCTCCCCGGTGGGGAAGCTGTTCCTCGGCAGCACTGCCCAGCGCGTCATCCTTGAGGCCGGCTGCCCGGTCACGGCGGTTAAAGCCGAGGTCGGACCGCGTTCGTGAGCACCGGGGCGACCCGCGGTGCGCCATAGGTATCACGCAATGCAAAAAGCGTGTTGGACGTGCATCGCTGCAGGTGAATAAAGTCAAGGGAAAGCTGTGGCGAGGACCACAAAGGGCTGGCCTCCCGGTCCCCCGCAGCGCAAGATTTTTCACCTATACAGAGGATTTTTCCCATGCAGTCTGTCGACATCGCTGTCACGGATCTGGCGTCCGCCACCAAGAAGTTCTTCCGGCGCGTCCTGCCCATCATGCTGGTCATGCTCGTCTGCAACCAGCTGAACCGTTCGAACATCGGCTACGCCCACGAGCACCTGGAAGCGGATGTCGGCATCGGCGCCGCCGCCTACGGTTTCGGGGCTGGCCTGTTCTTCATCGCCTACGCGATCTTTGAACTGCCCAGCAACGTGATGATGGAGAAGTTCGGCGCCAGGGTCTGGCTCACCAGGATCATGGTCAGCTGGGGCATCGTTTCGTTCCTGATGGCGTTCGTACAGAACGAAATGATGTTCTATGTGCTGCGCTTCCTGCTGGGAGCGGCTGAGGCCGGGTTCTTCCCCGCCGTCATCTTCTATTTCGCCCGCTGGGTACCGGCCGGCCAGCGGGGCAAGGCCACCGCCATTTTCATCGCCGGTTCCTCGGTTGCCGCCGCTCTTTCGGGACCCATCGCAGGAATGCTGCTCAGCCTCCAGGGTGCGCTGGGATTCCGCGGCTGGCAGTGGCTCTTTGGTTTCGAAGGACTGCTCTCCGTCGTCGTTGGCATCACCGTGTACTTCCTTTTGGACGCCAGGATCGAGGACGCCAAATGGTTGACCCTCAAGGAAAAGGCTGCGCTCATCGGCGCCATCGCCAGCGAGGATGCCCGGCACAACCCTGCCACGGGCAAAGACACCAAAATCAACCGCTGGAAGATGCTGCTGAACCCGCAGATCCTCCTGCTGTGCGGCATCTACTTCTCAGTGCAACTGTCCATCTATGCCAACACCTTCTGGCTGCCCAGCATCGTCAAACAGATCCCCGGCACAACGGACCTGAGCGTAGGCTTCCTATCCGCCATTCCCTGGGTCTGCGCCGTCGTCGCCATGTACTTCGCGGCCAAGTGGCAGGACAAGGCCACATCCAAGCGCCCGCTGCTGGTGGTTGACCTGCTCGTGGCCGCCGTGGGAACGTTCGCGGCAGCCGTCGCCACTCCGGTACTGGCGCTGGTATTCCTGGCTGTGGCCGCGATGGGATTCAAGAGCGCGTCACCCCTGTTCTGGACCATCCCCCAGTCAGGCCTGCACCCCCTGGTCCTTGCACCGGCCATCGCCATCATCAACTCGCTCGGCAACCTGGGCGGCTTCGTGGCCCCCTTCGGCTTCGGCATCATCAAGGAACAGACCGGAAGCGTGGTTCCGGGACTGTTCGCCCTGGCGGCCGCGTCCACCCTCGCCGCCGGCCTGGTGTACTTCCTCAAGGAACGGACGACGACGGCGGAACCGTCCGCCGTCGTGCCTACCGAAAGCGCCTCCGCAGCGGAAACCCGCCAGCCTGCCGCAACCCGCTAGGCATCGCCCTCGCAGCTAATCCCCGCCCCATGGTCGCATCCCCCGGCAACGCCAAGGGGAAAAGACCGCGGGGCGGGGATATCAGCTACCCGGACGCTGACGGCAACCTCCCGGACCTCCGCAGCATGGTCTCCTCGAGCAGCGCCACCACGGTGTAGAGGATGATCGACACCAGGGTGATCACCACCACCGACGCCCACACTTCGTTGTTCCTGGCCCGGGACACGGCAGAGATGATGGCGTAGCCGATTCCCTTGCCTGTGGCGAGCCACTCTGCCAGCAGCGCGCCGGTAATCGCCCCCGGAATGGAGACCTTCACCGCGGTGAAGAAGGCCGGCAGGGACGACGGCAGGGCAACCTTCAGCAGGGCGGTCCAGCGTGATCCGCCATAGACGTCGATGACTTCGAGCATGGCCGGGGAGGCCGAGCGCAGCCCGAACACAATCGTGACCAGGGCGGGGAACAGCACCACGATCCCGCCGATGGCCGCGACCGCCGGTTCCTGCCGGCCGAAGATCAGGATAATGATGGGTGCCAGCGCCACGAGCGGAACGGAGCGCAGCAGCATGGCGACCGGCATCAGGGCGTTCTCCACACCGCGGAACAGGACGAACACACCGGCAATCATCACGGCGCCCACCATTCCCGCGGTGAACCCGAAGAACGCGTCCACCATGGTCTGGCCGAGGTTCTGCAGGACGGCCTGCCGGTTGGTTTCCGCGGCCGGGACAGCGAACAGGAAGTTGAACACGTCCAGTGGGCCCTTGCCGACAAACGGCGAGATGTTGAAGACCTTGAGCAGCGCAACCCACAGCAGCAGCACCACGGCCAGGGAAACCAGCAGGCCCACACCCGCGCGGCCCGCGCCTTTCAGTGCGGCCACGCCGGCCGCCGTTGCCGGCCTCATGATGCCCCCTGGCGCCCGGAGGACCACGGGGTCACGAACCTTGCCAGCAGCGCGAACACTCCATAGCCGGCCCCGGCAACAAGACCCGCCACCAGGGCAACACCCCACGCCCTGGCGATCTCGAGGTTCTGCTGCGCATTGACCAGTGCCGGGCCGATCCCCCGGTCCACGCCGCCCACGTATTCGCCCAGCACGGCTCCCAGGACGGCGGCCGGGACGGCGATCTTCAGCGCGTTCAGGATTCCCGGCAGTGCGGAAATGAGCTGGACCTTCACCAACTGCTTGAGCCGGCCCCCGCCGTAGACCGCCACGAGGTCCAGGCTGGTCCGGTCCGCGCTCTTCAGCGCCGCCAGCGCGCCCACCACGGTGGTGAAAAAGACCGAGATGCCCGCCAAGAGGACGGCCGTGCCGGACGACTCCCCGCGTGCGGGCGAACCGATGACGATGAAGGCCAGCGGTCCGATGGCCACGATGGGCAGGCAATAGCTGATCACCGCCAGCTGGGTGACCAGACGTTCCAGGGACGGAAGCACCAGGACACTCGCGGACAGCAGCAGCGCAGCGGCGTTCCCCCACAAGTACCCTGCGGAAGCCTCCGACATGGTCACCACAAGGTTGGGCCAGTAAAACCCGACGCCGTCGCTCGCCAGTTGCCCCAGGACTTCCGGCGGCGTCGGCACGGCACCGCCGGAACCGTCCGCACTGGCGCCCACCCCGGAAAGAACCGTCGCGGCGGCCAGCCACCAGAGCGCAACGGTGGCCGCCACGCCGATCCCCGCCGCGGCCCATGGCGGCAGCGGCCGGGCCGCCGTCGTACTCACCACCCTCGTACTTAACAGGAAAGGCCGCGTCACGGTGACTCCACTTCCTCAAGGGGTGCGCCGGCGTCGCCGAAGAGGAGCTCCGACGCCCGGTCACACAGGGCATGGAATTCCGGCGTGCGCATCATCTCCGGAGTCCGGGGGCGGGGCAGGTCCACGGTGATGATTGCCTTGATCCGTCCCGGCCGGGCGCTCATCACAGCCACCACGTCGGAGAGGAACATGGCCTCGGCGATGCCGTGGGTGACCATCAGGGTCGTGGCGGGCTTCTCCGTCCAGATCCTAAGGAGCTCCAGGTTCAGCCGCTGGCGGGTCATGTCGTCCAGTGCGCCGAAGGGCTCATCCAGCAGCAGCACCGACGGCTTGAGCGCCAGGGCCCGGGCGATGGACACCCGCTGCCGCATGCCGCCGGATAGCTGGGCCGGCTTTGCCTTTTCGAAGCCCTTCAGGCCGATCAGCTCCACCAGGTCGTCCACCATCGCGTGGTCAACGGGGAGGCCTGCCACCTCGAAAGGCAGCCGGATGTTGGACACCACACTTCGCCAGGGCAGCAGCGCCGGATCCTGGAAGGCGATCCCCAGTTCATGCCGCGTCCGCAGCTCGGCCGGCGTGTGGCCGTCCACCGTCACTTGCCCGGTGGTGGGGGTTTCCAGGCCAGCAAGAATCCTCAGGATGGTGGACTTGCCGCAGCCGGAGGGTCCCAGCAGGGAGAGGAACGTCCCCTTGGACGTCATCAGGTTGGCATCCTCCAGTGCCACCACGCTCTTCCGGCCCATCCGGAAACTCTTGCCCAGGTTGCTGAGCGATATGCCTGTCCCGGAGAGCAGCCCTGCTGTGACGGCTTCCGTGCTCACGTCAGTCATGCGTCCTACTTAAGGTCGGGGTTTTCGGCGTAGACCTCATCGAGGAGGCTCAGGTCGAAGATCGCGTCCGCGGTGGTGTCATAACCGGCCAGCTTGAGGATTTCGATGTTCTTGTCCATCAGCTCCTTGGAAACCGTGAACAGGCCGTTGCTGTCCGTCTCGGGCGTGGCAATGAGCTTGGTGTTCTGGGATTCCGCCTGGCCCTTTTCCTTGGCCATGGTCAGGCCCAGCTCCTTGCCGTAGACCTCGACCGCGAGCCGTGCCGACTCCGCCGGATCGGACAGGGCATCCTTCCAGCCCTTGATGGTGGCCACGAGGAACGCCTTCAGCTCCGGCCGCTTGTCCTTGATGGATTCCTCCGTGACCACGAAGCTCTCGGCAATGAAGGGAAGGCCGTTGTCCGCGAACGGCAGGACCGCCGTCTTGTGCCCGCCCAGCTCAAGGGTGAGCACCTCGTTGGTCAGGTACGCAAAGAAGCCCTCGACGTCGCCGTTCAGCAGCGGCTGCGGATCGTACTGCACTGGCACCTTGGTGACCTTTGACGCATCGATCTTGTTGACCTCCAGCAGGGCATCGAACAACGTTTCATTGACGCCGGCCTGGACGCCGATCTTCTTGCCGATGAGGTCTTCCGGGGCGGTGATGGAGTTGGCCGCCAGCGAAACGATGGTGAACGGGTTCTTCTGGTAGGTGGAGCCAATGATCTTCAGCGGCGCACCCTCGTTGAGGACCACAGGAGCAACACCCACGGGCGAGGAGGTGCCCACCAAGGCCTTGCCGGACAGGACCATGGTCTCCGCCGAGGCCCCTCCCGGGCCACCGGCTATCAGGTTGACGGCGCTAAAGCCCGCCTCCTTGTAATAGCCCTTGCTGTCGGCAAAGTACTCGCCGGCGAATTCCGCATTCTTCAGCCACGAAAGCTGGACCTCAAGCGTGCCGAGCTCGGCGGCCGCCCCGGAAGCCGTACCTGAAGCGGCCGGAGCCGTGGCGCCCGATTCGGCTGCGCAGCCGGTCAGCGCCACCAGCGCCGCCGACGAAAATCCTGCCAGCACCATCCGCCGCGATGGACGCAGTGGTCCTTTGTCCGAACTGAAAGCCGTCATTCTTCTACTCCAAATCGGCAGGCGGTCACATGTGAAAGCGGCCCCCGGGGGCCGTCTGGCACCGACACTATGGAACGGTTGTTTCAGGAATCTGCTTGAGCCGTTTCAGCGAAGTTAACTGTCATTTAGCCATGGCGGCTGCACCCGGTTCCGGCGTACGGTACGAACATGACAACCGGAAACAGCGAACCACCCACCGTCCGGCAGCTACGGCTCGTGGTGGAGGCTGAGGACTACGACGCCGCCGTCGCGTTCTACCGGGACGTTCTCGGGATGCCGGAAGAAGCAGCGTTCCAAGGCGACGGCGGTGCCCGCGTGACCATCCTTGATGCCGGCCGGGCCACGCTCGAGCTCTCAAACCCCGCCCAGGTCCGGCTGATTGACAGCGTCGAGGCGGAAGGCCGGCCCAGCGCACGGCTCCGCGTCGCCCTGGAAGTTGATGATGCAGAGGGCGCAACCCGAAGGCTCGTCGAAGCGGGGGCCAGACTCATTGCCGAACCCAGGGAAACCCCGTGGCGGTCCCTGAACTCCAGGCTGGACGGGCCGGCGGGACTTCAGCTCACCCTGTTCCAGGAGCTCGACGCCGGCACCTAAAGCCTCGAGTTAAAGCAAAGAGCCCCGGTCCTAAGACCGGGGCCCTTCATTTGCGTGCGCGAGGGGGGATTTGAACCCCCACGCCCTTTCGGACACTGGCACCTGAAGCCAGCGCGTCTGCCGTTCCGCCACTCGCGCGCAACTTCTTTCACTCGAAAAGGAGCCCGTTTTCCGGACTGCCAACCTCGTAAAAGCAGCGAGATCAAGCATAACGGACAACCACGGGAAAACACCAATCGGCCTTCCCGGGACCCTGCATGGCAGAAAAATCGCGCAGGTCAGGCACGTGGATACGCCTGTGCGGAGACGACGAAAGGCCCTCGGCGGCTCAGCCCCTCATGAACTAATCTCCGCGCCCCGGCGTTGTGCATTAAGGTCATTCACAGCCCCGGCCAGTAGTATCAGATGTAGGAGTGCCCGTCCCCGGCGCACTCCCGGCAATGTTGTGAACTGAGTTCCGAATCGTGTGCTGCCGCGCAGCCGTAGGGAGAGGAGAGGTGCCATGGGAATGCTGGACAAAGTCGAGCGCGGCATCGAAAAGGCCGTCCGCGGTGTCTTCTCCACCGGTTCGAAGGCCCAGGTTGAGCCTGTGGAAATCGCCAGCCGGCTCCGCCGGGAAGTTGACCACAAAGCCATCACCGTCGCCGCTGGACGAACACTTGCCCCCAACGTGTTTGACGTCCGCCTCAGCGAGGATGACTTCAAGCGGGCGCAGGAATGGGGCACTCCCCTGGCCGAGGAACTCTGCGACGTAGTAATCAACCACGTCAGAAGCCAGGGCTACACGCTCCGCGGCTCGGTCCGCATTTCCTTCCGGCGCGACGAGGCAATCCGCGCCGGTGACTTCGAAATTGATTCGAAAACAGAGAACGCCTCCGGTTCCGCCGTGGCCCCGCCGATGCCACGGAACAACGTGCCCGCCGCGCCGAGCCGCCAGCCGGTTCGCCTTCAGCCGGTCCTGGACATCGACGGCCAGCGCTATTCGCTGAATGCCGCCTCCATCGTTTTGGGCCGGTCATCGGAGGCTGACATCCTGGTGGATGACACCGGGGTTTCACGGCGCCACCTCGAAATCCGCACCACAAACGGCACAACAGAAGCCGTAGACCTGGGATCCACCAACGGCAGCTACGTCAACGGACACAAGGTTGTCGGCAGCGTCGACCTTACTGACGGCTCCACCATCACGATGGGACGGACCAAAATCATCTTCCGCCTTTTGCCCGCCAACTCCGGTGGCCGCCCGTGAGCGAACTGACCATTACGGCCCTGCGGTTCGGATTCCTCCTGCTGCTGTGGGTCCTTATCTTCAGCATCGTGTCCGCCATGCGACGGGACCTGATGATCGGCAGGAAGGCGGCCATGGGCGCTCCCACTGCCCGCCAGGTACGCAAGCACCCCGAACTGGCAGAAACGGCACCGCCGCCCGCGAAACAGCAGGCCCGCCAACTGGTTGTGACGGAAGGCCCGCTTAGGGGACACACCATTCCTCTGGCGGAAAGTCCCATCCTCCTGGGCCGCGCGCAGGAGGCCACGCTGGTCCTTGAGGACGATTATGCCTCGGGCCGGCACGCCCGGCTCTTCCCGCAGGGCAGCCGCTGGTTCATCGAGGATCTAGGCTCGACCAACGGCACGTACCTGGCCAATCAGCAGCTCACCCGCGCCCTCCCGGTGGAGCTCGGTGTCCCCGTGAGAATCGGCAAGACGGTCATCGAATTGAGGCCATAGCCGTGGCCGTCCCGGAAACTCCCGCCGACAAGGGCCCCGCCCCGACGCGGCCGCTCATCATGCGCTACGCCGCCCGCTCGGACGTGGGACGCATCCGCGCCAAAAACGATGACTCCGCCTACGTCGGCCGGCACCTGGCCATCGTGGCGGACGGCATGGGCGGACACGCCGGGGGTGACGTGGCCTCCGCGGCCACCGTCCTGGACATGCTCCACCTGGACCACGGTCATTACGACGGCGACGCCGGGACCGTCCTGGCGGACGAGATCCAGACCGCCAATTCCCTCCTGTCTGAACTCGTGCACATCAATCCGAAGCTTGCCGGCATGGGAACCACTGTGACGGCCCTTCTCCTCGCCGAAGGAAAACTGCACTTCGCGCATATCGGCGACTCCCGGGCCTACCGGCTCCGCAACGGCGAATTCAAGCAGATCAGCGTCGACCACACGTTTGTCCAGCGGCTCATCGACGAAGGCAGGCTGCGGCCCGAGGAAGCGGAAACCCATCCGCACAAGAACGTCCTGATGCGGGTCCTGGGCGATGTTGATGCCAGCCCCGAACTCGACCTCGCAACCCTCGACGTCGAACCCGGCGAACGATGGCTGCTCTGCTCCGACGGGCTGAACTATGTTGCGGGACACGTCGTGGAACGCACTGTTCGCGAAACCAAGGATCTGCGCGAATGCGTCGAAACCCTCGTGGACCTCACCCTCGAGGCCGGCGCACCGGACAACGTCACTGTTGTCATGCTCGAAATCGCCGAACAGACTCCCGACGACGTCCGCACTGCCGCGGTTGAAATCGTCCAGCCGCTGGCTAGCAGTACCGACGAGACAAAGCCCGCCGCCCTGGCCAAGACCCCGGCAGCTTCGTCAGACGATTCGAAGCCCAAGCCCGCCGGCGACTCCGCCGAGGCGGACGGCACCGCGGCCGTCGAAGCTGCCGCGGCCGTCGGGCCGGCTGGCACCGGGGACACCGCGGTTGCCGGGGATACGGCCGCTGCCGCCAAAGATGACGCCGGCACGAAGCCCCCCTCAAAACCTGGTGAACCCACCACCACCACGGACCCGCATTTGGGCGAGCACCTGTCGGCCGCTGTCCTCCGCGAGGAGCTCTCCACGCGTCCGCATGAACTTGTCGGAGCCGCCGCTGCCGCCGCAGAGTCCGGGTCGATTCCAACCATCGCCGGCCGGACTGTCGCACGCCGCGCCGCTACCGTCCTCACCCACAAGTCGGATCAGGGCCGCGAGGAAACTGACGAATACAAGCCGCCCGCCAAGCCGCGCCGCTGGGTCACGATCGCAACGGCCGCCGCACTCCTGGTCATCCTGAGCGTCGGCTTGTGGCTCGGGTATGCCTGGACTCAAACGCGCTACTACATCGGTGAATACGACCAGCGGGTTGCCATTTTCAACGGCGTATCACAGCGGCTGGGACCAATCCAGCTCTCCACGCTGGAGACGGTGACGGACATCCGCATGTCCGACCTCCCGGAGTTCTCGCAGCAGCGGGTCCGCCAGACAGTCCCTGCACGTGACCTTTACGACGCACAACGGATCGTCAAGAACCTCGATCTGACCGGCACAACATCGCCGGCGGACGAATGCGCCAGCCCGACGGCCACGCCGACAGCGTCCGCGCCGGGCGCCGCGCCCGCACCAAGCGGCACCGCAGCACCGCCCGGAACACCCTCGAAGTCCGCCACACCCAGCCCGTCCGCCAACGCTTGTGAGGAGGCCAAATGACACAGATTGAGGCCACCCCAAAGCCACGACGGAATACCGAACTGGCACTCCTGATCCTGGCGCTTGCCGTGGGCATCGGCGCCAACGCCCTTGTCGGCGTTGACCAGCAGAAAGCCTTTGACTCCGACTTCTGGTTCCAGTCCAGCCTGCTCGCTGCGGCTGCCCTCGTCTTCCATGTGGTGCTAAGGATCCGGGCAAAATATGCCGATCCGGTAATACTTCCCTTGGTGGTTGCCTTGAACGGCCTGGGACTGGCGATGATCCACCGCCTGGACCGGGTGGGCGAGGACACCGGCAACAACCAGCTCCGCTGGACCTTGATGGCAATGGGCGTTGCCATCGCCGTCATCTGGTTCCTCAAGGACCACCGGATCCTGCGCCGGTTCACCTATATTTCCCTTGCCGTGAGTGCCCTGCTCCTGATTCTGCCACTCGTACCGGGGATCTCCGCGGGTGAGATCCTCGGCGCAAGCGTCTGGATCAAGATCGGGCCGATGACCTTCCAGCCGGGCGAGATTGCCAAGATCACGCTGGCCATATTCTTCGCCGGGTATCTTTCGTCCAACCGGGACCTCATTCTGCTGGCGGGCCGCAAGATCGGGCCGCTCCAGTTCCCGCGCTTCAAGGACATGGGACCCATGATCACGGCGTGGCTGGTGAGCATCGGGGTCCTGATCTTCCAGCGCGACCTCGGCTCCTCGGTGCTGTTCTTCGGGCTTTTCATCGTGATGATCTACGTGGCCACGAGCCGGATCAGCTGGGTGATCATTGGCGTGGGACTGCTGCTCGGCGGCGGCTTTGTGGCCTCCCGTGTCTTCTCCCACGTGGGCCTTCGCATCGACGGGTGGCTCAACGCCTTCACGGACGAGGTTTACGGACGGCAGTTCGGCGGCAGCCTGCAAATCGTCGAGGGCCTGTTCGGCATGGCCAACGGCGGCCTCGTGGGCACAGGCCTTGGCCAGGGGCGGCCGAACCTGGTGCCGTTTGCCAACAGCGACATGATCATCGCCTCGTTCGGCGAAGAACTTGGCCTGATCGGCCTCTTCGCCATCGTGCTGATGTACCTGCTCCTGTTCACACGCGGTTTCCGGGCGGCCCTGGGCACCCGTGACGCCTTCGGCAAGCTGCTGGCCTGCGGACTGTCCTTCGCCATCGCCCTGCAGTGCTTCGTGGTGATCGGTGGCGTGACGCGCCTGATCCCCCTGACCGGGCTCACCACTCCATTCCTGGCAGCCGGCGGCTCATCCCTGCTGGCTAACTGGATCATCGTTGGCCTGCTGCTGATGATTTCGCACACCGCACGCGGCCCGGTGGACACCACGCCCATGCCGCACGGTGCCGAGCCCGGCGAGCAGAAGCCGGTTCCGCCTTCCCCGCCGCGTCCGGCCAAGCAGCCCGGTCGCCAGCCTTCCTCCGCCCATCCCGACGCGCCAACTGAAGCGGTGAAACAACTGTGAACCACGCCATCCGGAATTCATGGATCGCCGCGGTAGCCATGTTCGCGCTGATCTTCGGCGCCCTCAGCTATGTCCAGGTGGTGGGTGCCGATGAACTGCAGGCGAACCCCTGGAACAAGCGGGCCATCCTGCAGAACTACTGCAACGACCGCGGCGCCATCATCGTCGGCGGGAAACCCATTGCGCAGTCCGTCGCCGCCTCGGAAAGCTGCAAGTTCCAGCGGACCTACACGGAACCCGAACTGTATGCCGGCATCACGGGATACTTCTCCAAGAACTACGGTGTCACCGGCCTGGAAAGCGCGCTGAACGAGCAGCTGGCCGGCAGCTCCGACCAGCTCTTCCTGGACCGCATCGGCCAGCTGTTCCTCGGCAACCAGCCCAAGGGCGCCTCGGTTGAACTCACCATTGATCCGGCACTGCAGAAGCTTGCCTACGACGCGATTCCGGACGGCCAGCGGGGCTCCATTGTGGTAACTGACCCGAAAACGGGCAACATCCTGGCCATGGTGTCCAAACCGTCCTACGACCCGAACCTGATCGCAACGCAGGACGCCGAGGCCGAAGCCGCCAACTACAACGAGCTGAACAAAATCCCGGGAATCAACCTGAACCAGAACGTCAGCGGCCCCACCGGCGCGCTCCTGGCGCCGGGCTCTGTCTTCAAGCTCGTCGATACGGCGGCGGCGCTCAGCTCAGGCAAGTACAACAAGGACAGCGTCCTGCCCAACCCCGCCGAGATGAGCTTCCCCGGCATCCAGTACAAGCTGCCGAACTACGCCGGCGGCAACTGCTACACCCAGAACACCGCCAGTTTCGCCTTCGCCCTGCAGCAGTCGTGCAACACTCCGTTCGCAGACATCGCCCGGGACCTGGGACAGGAAGCCATCGCCGATCAGGCCGCAAAGTTCGGCTTCGGCGAGGACCTCGGCGACCAGCTGAAGCTGGACTACGCCAAGAAGGCCTTCCCTGCGGAGGAGCTGGACGCGGCCGGGCTCGCCCAGTCCGCCATCGGCCAGCGCGACGTTCGCGCCACGCCGCTGCAGATCGCGCTGATGACGTCGGCCATCGCCAACGGCGGTGTCCAGATGCAGCCGAACCTGATCAAGACCGTGCGGTCGCCGGACCTGCGCATCATCAGCGAACCGAAACCCGAAGTCCTCCGGACGTCCACCAGCCCGGAGATTTCGCGGCAGATCACCGAGTGGATGACCAGTGTGGTCAGTGAAGGCATCGGCCGCGGGGCGGCCGTTCCCGGCATCCAGGTGGCCGGCAAGACCGGCACTGCCGAGCTGGGAACCGACGGCTTGAACAACTCATGGTTTACGGGGTTCGCCCCGGCCAACGACCCGCAGGTGTCGGTGACCATCGTCATGCAGGGCGTGGACATCACCACCGGCGCACAGCTAACCAGTCCGAACGCGAAGAAGATTTTTGAGGCGGTGTTGAATAAGTGAGGCCTACATCGGGAATCACCCTCGGCGGGAGATTCCAGCTGACCACGCGTATTGCGATTGGCGGAATGGGTGAAGTCTGGAAAGCCAAGGATCTTATCCTTGGCAGGATCGTCGCCATCAAGGTGCTCAAAGAGGAGTACACGGGCGATCCCGGGTTCCTCCAGCGCTTCCGTGCCGAGGCGCGCCACACGGCGCTGCTGAATCACGTCGGCATCGCCAATGTCTTTGACTACGGCGAAGAAGAGGGCTCGGCCTACCTGGTTATGGAGCTGGTCCCGGGCCACCCGCTGAGCAGCATCATCGAGCGCGAACAGGTGCTGTCCCCGGACCGCACCCTGTCCATGATCGCCCAGACCGCCCGCGCCCTGTCCGTGGCCCACTCACAGGGCCTGGTACACCGCGACATCAAGCCGGGCAACCTGCTGATCACACCGGACGGCCGCGTCAAGGTGACCGACTTCGGCATCGCCCGGCTGGCGGACCAGGTCCCGCTGACCCAGACCGGACAGGTCATGGGCACAGCCCAGTACCTCGCACCGGAACAGGCCACGGGTCAGACGGCCACGGGCGCCTCGGACATCTACTCCCTAGGCGTCATCGGCTACGAGTGCCTCACCGGTCATCGTCCGTTCTCCGGGGAATCGCAGATCGCCATCGCGCTTGCCCAGGTGAACGACGCCCCGCCGCCCCTTCCCGAGACGCTGCCGACGCCGGTACGGGCCCTCCTGATGTCCATGCTCGCCAAGGACCCCAAGAACCGCCCGGCCAACGCCATCAAGTTGTCCGAGGCAGCGGAAGCCATCCGCAACGGTGACATCGCCGCTGCGCATGCCGCCGTCCCCGGAATGCTGCTCTTCGAGGCAGCCACGGGGCCGATCACCGCACCGGTGGACATCCCCACCGCCGCAACCGGCGTCATCGAATCCCCTGAAAAGGACAAATCGACGACGACGACTTCCGCACTTCCGGTCGTCGGCGCCGCCGGCGCCGGCGCGGCAGCAGGGCTCGCGGCAGGGGCGGCAGCTGCCGGAGCCACCGGTCCGCACAGCACTCTCTCACGCGCCGACGCCCTGGCCGCGCAGCGCAGCTGGGACCAGGAAGAGGAGCAGGACCGCTACGACGAACCGGTGGACGAGCCGCAGCGCAAGGGCCGCAGCCCGTGGACGTGGCCGCTCATCGCCCTTATCGTGCTCGTCCTGTTCGCGCTTATAGGTGTCATGCTCACGCAGGCCGGCATCTTTTCCCCGTCCGGCCCGGCCGAGTCCTCGTCGACGTCCACCAGCGCCAAGCCCACCAGCCGCAGCGCCTCGCCGACGTCCACCTCGGCCAGCCCCACCGCCTCGAGTGCGAGCCCGACTCCCACGCAGTCCACTCCGGAAACCATCAACCTGATCCCGGATGCCTACTTGGGCCAGCCGTACAACACGGTCCGCAGCCAACTCGTGGGCATGGGGCTGACCGTCAAGGGTGACCCGGTGTTCAGTGACAAGCCGGAGGGCACGGTCACCAACATCGAGCCGTCCGGTCCGGTGGCCCCCGGCGAGACCATCACCGTCACTTACTCCAAGGGCCCGGAACCGGCCAAGGAATCCTCCGTGCCCGCGATCGGGGTAGGCAGTTCCGAGTCGCAAGCACAGAAGGCCATCGAGAACGCCGGTCTGCGCTGGGTCAAGGGAGCAGATGTTCCCGGCAGCGCCGGGCAGCAGGCCGGGACCTTCGTCAGTTCGGAACCGGGCGCCGGCAGCAAGGTGCCCGCCGGATCCGTCGTGACGTACCACCTCGCCCAGGAACTCCTGCCCACCCCCACCACGTCGACGTCGAACTAAGGCGCACAGTGCCGGACTCACCCCGCCTCCCGTCACACAGAGAGGACAGCCTTCCAGTGAATACCCAGCGCGTCCTCAACGGACGGTACGAACTCGGTGAGCTCATTGGCCGCGGCGGCATGGCAGACGTCCACCGCGGCGTTGATACCCGGCTGGGCAGGACAGTGGCCATCAAGCTGCTGCGGCCGGATCTTGCCCGGGATCCGCAGTTCCAGGCACGGTTCAAGCGCGAAGCCCAAGCCGTGGCCGCTCTGAACCATCCTTCGATTGTTGCCATTTACGACACCGGGGACCACGCCGTGCCGGGCGGTCCCGAGGACACCGTCCGGGTGCCGTACATCGTGATGGAATTCGTGTCCGGGAAGACCCTGAGGGATCTGATCCGTGCGAAGGAAGTCAGCATCGACCATGCCATCGACTTCACCCTGGGCGTGCTCTCCGCCCTCGAGTACAGCCACCGCGCGGGAATCGTCCACCGGGATATCAAGCCCGCGAATGTGATGTTCTGCGAAGACTCGGACACCATCAAGGTGATGGATTTCGGGATTGCCCGGGCCATGGCGGATTCGTCCGCCACCATGACCCAGACCCAGGCTGTGGTGGGCACCGCCCAGTACCTGTCTCCGGAACAGGCCCGCGGTGAAACCGTGGACGCCCGCAGCGACCTGTACTCCGCAGCTTGCCTGCTGTACGAAATGCTGACGGGGCGGCCTCCCTTCGTTGGCGACAGTCCCGTTTCCGTGGCATACCAGCACGTCCGTGAGATTCCAGGACTTGCCAGTAGCCTCAACCCCGAGGTGTCAGAGGCCCTGGACAGCGTGCTGGTCAAGGCCCTGCAAAAGAACCGGGCCGACCGTTTCCAGGACGCAGCCGCGTTCCAGCGGGCCCTCCGGGCGGCCCGCAACGGCATCTCCGTACCCGACGTGGCGGCGGGCGAGGAACCCACGGATGCTAACAACACGGTCCCGGCGGCGGAGCGGACGGCGCAGGCCGCCCCCTACTCGCTGACGGGCGCTGCCTTCCTGGACGATTCGCCCAGCGGCCGGCTCCGGCCGCTCAATGACACGCTCGGCGACGACCAGGCGATTCCCGCCCAGGTTTACGAACCTTCGGAATCCAACGATCTTCCGCTCGGCTTCCCGCCGGAACGTGAGCGCACCCCGCGGCAGAAGTCCCGCCGTCGGACGTGGATTGCCACGTTGGTGATTTTCACCCTGCTGGTCCTGGCCGGCGGCGGCCTCTGGCTCTACAACATGATGAACCAGACGCCTCCTCCCGTGGCGAAGATCGAGGTGCCCGCCGTTTCGGCGCTCAGCGAATCCGAGGCGCTGCAACGGCTGTACAACGCCAGGCTGAGCCCGCAGATCAACAGGCTGCCGCACGACACCGTCACCAAGGGAACGGCCATCGGCACGGTGCCGGCGGCCGGTACAGCGATGGAACCCGAATCGAAAATAACCCTGAATATCTCCGACGGTCCCAGCGCCGTCAAAATCCCGGCTGACCTGCCGGGACGCACGGAAGCTGCTGCCCGGGACGTCCTCCGGCAGATCGGCCTTGCGGGTGCCCCCGGCACCACCATGGCGAACAGCGCCACGGTGCCGTCCGGAATCGTGATCACCACCAAGCCTGCTCCGGGCGAAACGGTCCCCATCGGAAGTACCGTGGAAATCGTGGTGTCCACCGGCAAGGTGGCCATGCCCGAACTCCGCGGGCTGCCCAAGGCGGAAGCAGAGACGGCACTCAAGAACCTTGGCCTGGGGATCGACGTTAAGGAAGTCGAGAACTCCGAAGTTGAACCCGGCAAGGTGACCGAGCAGAGCGACGCGGTCAATGCCCTGGTGGAGCAAGGGAAGACCATCAGCATTGTCGTTGCCAAGGCGCCGGCGCCCAAACCCACACCGACCCCCACGCCTACGCCAACCGAGACGGGCCGGAGCCGCGGCTAGAGGCTACGCCTGGGCGCCTGGCTCCGGGCGCCGGCGCGGAGCCCGGACCGTTAGTGCTGGATCAGCGGGCTCAGTTTGGCGGCCCGCTCCGCCGCACCGGTCATGCCGAGGGATTCCAGCCAGTTGCCCAGCATCTGGTATCCGCCCTCGGTGAGGACTGATTCCGGGTGGAACTGCACGCCGCAGAGCGGTGCCGTCCGGTGCTGCAGGCCCATGATCACGCCGTTGGCCGTCTGCGCGGTGATCTCGAGGACGTCGGGGATGGTTTCGCGGACAGCAGCCAGGGAGTGGTAGCGCGTTGCCGTGACAGGGGAGGGGAGTCCGGCGAACACGCTGGCTCCTTCATGCTCCACAAGGGATGTCTTGCCGTGCATCAGTTCGGGGGCGTGCGTCACCGTGGCGCCGTAGGCCTCAGCCAGCGCCTGGTGACCCAGGCACACGCCGAACATCGGCTTGTCGTGGCCGCCGCACCATTTGATCAGGTCGATGCAGACGCCGGCCTCCGCGGGGGTGCCGGGACCCGGAGAGATGAGGACGCCGTCGCGAGCGTCCGCCATCTCGATTGCCTCGGCGAGGGTGACGTCGTCGTTGCGGACCACCGTCGTCTCGGCGCCGAGCTCCTGGAGGTATCCCACCAGGGTGTAAACAAAGCTGTCGTAGTTGTCTACGACCAGGATCTTGGTGGCGCTCATTGTCGAGTTACTAAACCAATCGTTGAGTCGGTGAACTGGGTGAACTGGGACATCCAGGGGAACAGGAACTGAACCATCAATACCAGCACGCCGGCAAGCAGCACCAGCGACGTGGCAATCCTGAGCCACAGCGGTCCCGGCAGGTGGCGGAAAATCCATCCGTACATGGCGTCAGACCTTCCCGAGTGCCTTGGCCACCTGGGCCGCGATTTCTGCCGGCGGTCCCGCCGACGCCGGCTGCCAGTGCTCCAGCAGGGAGTACGCAATGATGCGCTCCTGCGCGCCGAAGCGGGGATTGCAGCTCGTCATGGTGAGGTAGGCCTCCGTGGGCTTGGCTGCGGGCTGGGTGGGCACCGGAAGCAACACGTCAGTGGCCGAAGGAAGCACGATCTGGTTGTTCCGGAAGACGTACACATAGAATCCGTCCCGGGTCTGGACATAGATCTTGTCGCCCGGCACAAGGGTATGGATATTGTCCAGAACGGCCCCGTGCGTCTGGCGGTGGCCGGCCACGGCAAAGTTTCCGGTTGCCCCGGGCATCGCGGTGTCGTTGTAGTGGCCAAGGCCCAGCGTGTCCAGGACGTCCGTGGAGGTTCCCTGCACGATGGGCCGGGTGTAGTCCGCGCCGAAGCGGGGGATGTACATGATGCCGATGGTTTGGCCGTGTCCAGGCGCTTCGGCGACCTTCGGCGGGCCGTAGCCGGCGGGCAAGGATGCCGCTGGGCCGGGCGACTCCGCGGGGGCAGGGGAACCGCCCAGTTCCTGGGCGAAGTTCCGGATTGTCTCGCTCTGCTTGGCATCGGATTCCACGTTGGTCCACCACAGCTGCCAGGCGACGAACAGGAGGAGGACAACTCCCACCGTGATCAGCAGCTCGCCAACGATCTGGATGAGGGTCCGGAGAACTCCGACGCCGCGCGCCGGCGCGGCAGCAGTCGTCTCCTTCTCCAGCAACACCACGTGGTCTCCTCAATTGGCGGCATGGGCTGGCGCGGGTGTGTTCTGAACTACAGCTAGAATTGGCTGCTAGTAAGAATTCAGACCTGACCCAAGGCGCCAACCCCGCCGGCATGTTCCTTCCTGCAGGATATCAAGCCGGAGGCCCCGCCCTTGATTCAGCCCGACGAGGAGGACCCGTGCCCGAGTCAAAGCCACGAAAGAAGACCGCCGCCGCGGACAGGCCGGCTTCTGCATCGCAGGCATACAAGCCCAACGCGGTGTGGTTCAAGCCCGTCATGTTTGGCCTGATGATCATCGGGCTGCTGTGGATCATCACGTTCTACATCAGCGAGGGCGCCCTCCCTGTCAGGGCGTGGGAATCCTGGAACATCGTTGCCGGATTCGGCATTGCCATCGCAGGGTTCCTGATGACCACCCGCTGGCGTTCCTAGCCACAGACTTTCGGGGGTATCGGCCCCCACGGAACCTGCTTCACAAGAAAGTCGGACCGGCACGTTGTGCCGGTCCGACTTTTTGTTGCCTGCGCCTACTTCAGTGCAGGGTTGACCACATGGATCGCGAGGTCGGTGCCGACGTCGGACGTTACGGAAATCTCCACGCCGTGACCTGCAACCTTGACGCTTCCGTAGGGGTTGTCGGCGCTGTAGTAGGCCAGCGGATCACTGTCCTTGAAGACCCCGATCGGCGCGCTGCTTACGGCACAGGCATCGAGTGAACTGATTGTCGAACTGCGCTTGGTGCCGGTCTGCACTTCCTTCGCGATGCAGAGCGGATCCGTGGCCTCCAGCCCGAACGTCGCGTCGAACGGCTGGCGGCTGTTGCCGGGCATGGTTCCGTCGGACCACTTCAGCGGGGCAGGCCTGGCATCCACCGGCAGAGCCGAGCCGGCGCCCGGGTGGGCCGAAACATTGTTGTCCGCGTAGGAGTCGTCGATGTACCAGACCAGCATGCCGTTCTGGTACTTGAAGAAATCGACCCAGTTCGGCTTCGTGATGCTGTGGGTGAAGGCATATGGCCCTTCCGCGAGCGTTGCGTCGAAGCCCACGTACTCACGGTTCTCCACGAGGTAGTACTGCTCGGTGGTTTGCGTTACCGAGCCGCTGCTCACCTGCCACAGGCCGCTGACAGTCCACTGGCCCGCACCGGATTCGACGTCGTCGCTGAGGATCACGGTCTGTCCCGCGGAAATCTTCACGTCGTCAATGAAGGCACCCGGGTTATGGACGCCGCCGTCGGTCTGGTATCTGAATCGGAACAGCGATTCGAGGCCGGCAGCGTCGTAGGAGTATCGCACCTGCCCCCACGCGGCCGCTCCGCTGAGCGCACGCCCTGCGGATTTCCAGGTCTTGCCGCCATCAGTGGAGTATTCGCCGTAGAGGAAGTCGTAGTTCGCCTCGATGTCGTACCAGGCATTCGCCGTGACGGTCACCCTCGACTGCGCCGGGACGGCATGGGTCAGGGATTCGTTGAGGCCGTCCGCGCTGCCCGTCCACCACGCGTTGCTCCCCGAGGCGGGAACGGTGTACTTGGTGGTTGTGGTCTTGTCCGGCAGGTTGACCTTGACGGCCTGGTCCTTGCCGTCGACCTGAAGCTGGGACGGGTTCAGGACAAAGTCACCCGTGGCGCCCGCTTCCACCGTGCTGTGGTCCAGCCAGCCGAGGAAGAGCTTCTCCTCGGGTCCCATCAGTCCCGGGGTGGTGCCGATTCCGGCTCCTGCCGCCGAACCGTGGCCCAGCCAGGACCCCGAACTCATGAGGGTCCAGAATGCCGTGCTGTTGGTCGCGGCGCCCGTGGTGTCGTAGAAGTCCGGCAGCCCGAGGTCGTGTCCGAATTCGTGGGCGAAGACGCCGACTCCGCCGTTTTCGGGTTCGGTTGTGTAGTCGCCGAGCCAGTACTTCGAGGACCCGATCCGGGTTCCGCCGGAAAGGTTGCCTTCCGGTCCGGCAGCGCCGAACTGGTTGCCATAGGCGTACCAGCGGTGGGACCAGATGGCATCCTCGCCCAAGGCACCGCCGCCGCCTTCCTCACCTTCGCCGGCGTGGACCGCCTGGAAGTGGTCGATGTAGCCATCGGGCTCATCAAAGTTGCCGTTGTTGTTGAAGTCGTAGCGGTCCCACACATCGAATTGTGCAAGGTACGCGTCGATTTCGGCCGGTGTCTTGCCAGCCGCCACCTGGGAATCCCACCAGGCATTGCCGGAGTCCCTAACAAAAGCCCATGCCCCGCCGGTGTCCTCTGTGGCGTTGTCGCCGTAGAAGGATCCGTTGTTGGGCACCGTGACCCAGTCCGTCACGGTGTTGGTGACCGAGTACTTATTGTTGGAAACGGCCTCGTAGTACCCCTTCATTGATTCACCGCTGCCGTTGAAGAGTCCTTCGTAGTAGGCGGGGCTGAAGTTGTCGGTCCACAGCGTGGTGTTGTCCACCAGACGGTCCGGCTTCGCAATCGTGTTATGCAGAGGCCCTGGCGCGGTTCCGAAGCGGCCCGAGCCCTGGGTACCGAACTCGGCGAGGATAGTGAAGATCTTGTCCTGCTTGGCGGTTTCGACTTCGGCGAACTTGTCCGGCGCCAACTGGACCACGCCGTCGTCGCTTGCCTTCGCCTGTCCCTTGGCCACCTTCTCAATGGCCGCTTTGCGCCGTTCCACGAGTTCCTTGGTCCGCGGTCCGGGGCGGTTGTCCTGCCGGACTGCCGCAGCGGGATTGTTTGACCCGTCGTCGACAGGTGGTGCGGCTACGACCGGGGCCTGGATGCTGAGCATCCCGAGAACGACCCCCGCCACGCCAGCCACGGCAATTTTGGTTTTCCTCACACGTACCTCCCAGTAATTTGTGATCAGAGCCACAGCATAATGTGAGAGTCGTCGTTCGGCTATGAAATGCGCGATCGCCGGGGCATGTCCAAGCCCGGGCGGCTGAATATGCTGGACGCAGCACCACCTCGCTGAAAACCTAAGGAACCCACATGACCCCGGATGAACGCGCCACAATCATCGGCAGCGACGGTCTGGCCCGTCCGCCGTGGGCGGCCGCGGATGCGCTGCTCCAGGAGTACTACGACACCGAATGGGGCATGCCCGTCCGCGACGAACAGGGCCTGTTCGAGCGCATCAGCCTGGAGGCCTTCCAGGCCGGACTGTCCTGGGCCACCATCCTGAGGAAACGGCCTGCCTTCCGGTCAGCGTTCCACAGCTTCCAGCCTGATGCGGTGGCGGCCTTCACCGACGACGACGTCGAACGCCTCATGCTCGACGCCGGCATCGTCCGGAACCGGCTCAAAATCCGGGCGGCCATCACCAACGCCCAGGCCACCATCGCGTTGCGGAGTGAAGGCGGGCTGGTGGACTTCGTCTGGAGTTTCCAACCGGAGGTAACGCCGAGTCCGCTCACACATTCCGAGATCCCCACAACTTCGACCGAATCCATTGCCCTGTCCAAGGCCCTGCGTGCCAAAGGCTTCGCTTTTGTGGGGCCAACCACGATGTACGCGCTCATGGAGGCCATCGGAATGATCGACACCCATCTTGTCGACAGCCATCGGCGCGGCTCGTCCGGCGTATGGACTGACGAGGCCTGAACTTATCCCGGCCCTGTGGGGAAAGTTATCCACAGTGTTGATAAGTCTGGGCCGATGAGGCGATCCTTCCGCGGGCCATGGCCTGTGGATGACCCGGACCCCGGAAGAATCCCACGGCCCCGAGTTATTAACAGTGTGGATTGCCTGTGGATAACGGGTTCCAAGCGGCAAATCGCCAAGCAGGCCGCCTGGATCCAGCAGCCACCCCGCCACTTTGCGCAGGGAACCGCGGCAAGGACCGCGGGCACCAGGCGCGTTGAACTTATCCACTTAAGAACAACGCTATCCCCAGAAGTTATCCACAGGTGGGGATAACGCAGGGGATAAATCAGTGATCTGATGCTCTATCAGGCTCCAGCCCGCCAATTGGCATCGTGCTCCTCAGCCCTCCGGAGTTATTAACAGTGTGCATAACCTGTTGAAGAGCGTATCTCCAGCGCCCAATCGACGGCGGGATATGCCGTTTCAGCGCCAAATGCTTGCCAAGGAGAGCCGGGTTTCCCATGCGAAGCCTGGTACTTGGCCGGCGGCATCCTCGCTTCCGGCCCTTGAAGCACCTCACCGGCAGCCCGCCGCGGGCAGCTGAGTTGTCCACTTAACCACAGCCCCGCCGGACTGCTTTATCCACAGTTGTGGACAAGGAGGAGCGCTCTTGTCGATAATCGCCAGCTGGCAAGGGCATCACCGGGGAGGGGGAGTGAACTACAAGCATGTAAGTTACCAACAATGTGGATAACCCCTGTGGAAAACTCCGTCTAAAGAAGTCTTTACGTTCTCATTAGAGATTGAACTTGATGATGTCGAGGCGGCCCAGCAGTTCAACGAACAATGGGAGAGCCGTAGTGGGGTAATGGACGGGCCAGAAGTTTCACCTCCGGACGAACGAGAGTTGGCTTCGAAGCCTTCAGTACGACTCATCGCCCAGGCGTTTACTTCCCAGCACAAGGAAACGGGCCTTAACCTCCGATCGCTTCAAGTTCTGGACTAGCGTTACCCCGAGGATGACTTTGCGCTTGGCGAATCGTAGCCACGCCCGCGTCAGCGTGGTCGGCGGCCGGAGGAGATGTTCCTATAGACAAGCCCAAACGCTGAATTTTCTCGACATTCACCCTTGGGACGCGGAGTAGACTCGCCGAAACGATCAAGAGTGGGGGACTCATAAGATGTCAGCAACAGCAGCTTCACCCGCCGAGGCCGGCTACAACCGAATGGCCATCCTGTCCCTGACTTGTGCCGTGGTGGCCGTAGCCGGATTCTTCTTTGGAGGCTTCACTAGTTTGGCGGTCTTCGCCGTCGGTGCGGGTCACGTTGCGCTCAACCAGATCAACAGCGACGGCGGCCAAGGGCGCCAGCTTGCACGTGTATCCCTCGCAGTCGGCTACGCCATCGCAATCTTCGGGCTACTCATCACAGTCATGTCTGTGTTGGGCCTTTACACCTAACAGCTAAGGTTGTTTGGGGCTGGTGCCTGCCCCTGGTCTCGGTGCCGTTGGGCGTCAGGCCGAACACTGCCGGGACGTACGGGAGCACAAAGATGATGAAGGCCGTCCCGCCGTCGCCGCTATCCAGCCCCGGGCGCTCATCCCTGCTCTCCGTTGCTGCGGACCATGCCAAGGGCGTTCTGCCGCCGCTGATCGGCCTGAAGGATGCCGTCACGGACCCCAGCGCGGATGACACCGTATAGGACGTAGAAGAACACTGCTCCGAGGACTGCGGCCAGGACAAGGCTATCGAGTGCCATCATTTCTGCCCTTCCTCGTCCGGCCAGTACTTCTGCACCGCTGCTGCGGCCGCCCGGAGCCGCCCTCCGTCCAGGACGATGGAGGATTCGGGCATGCCCATGCTTGTCCATTGGGCAAGCAGACGGAGCTCCCCGGCCGGAGGCAGCGGCCACAGCCAGAGCGCACCCATTGCCGACATGTCGTCCTCCCCGCCGTTGCCGCCTTTGGGGCGAAATTCGAAAACCGGGCCGTCAGGTTCCTGATCCAAGGGAGCGCCTTGCCCTTGCTCGTACATCGCCAGGGATGATGTGGTGGCCTTGGTTCCGTCCGGGAACTGCATACCGAACAGGAGGACGGAATCGACCGAAATGGCCCCGTCGCGCAATTGAGGCGCAGGCCGGTGAAAGACAGCGTTCATCTCGGACCATCGCCGGTCATCCTGGTCAGTGCGGCGCAGCATCCAGGACATTTCTAAGACGCATCCGGTCGAGTACACCTTGGCGGCTTCAATGGCCATCACAAAGGTCGGGGATTTGTAGATGAACTGGCCCACGGGAACGACAGGGGGCAGCTCGTACCGCGGGGCAGCGACCCAGGGAGGCGGTATGAACTGCGGCGTCCGTGGGCGCGGAGGCGGTGCAGGGATCGGGTAGTCCTGGAAGAAAGTCATGGCCGTTCCTTGGGTTCGCTGGCTGCGACCGACCAGCGGAACAGCGGCAAGCCGCCCTGGATCCCCCAATCCGTCCTTACCCGGCTCAGTCTAGCCCCGGGGCAATTACCGGCCCACCCTAGCCTTGCGCCGGCGAGGCTGACCGGCGAATGTATCTACAGTTCCACTGCTTACTCCGCTGGGTGTTAGGTCCCGTTTCAGGCTGTAGTAAATTTCACGGGCTACAAAGCGTTTGAGCAAGCGTATGGCGTCGGCTGATGAATGCCCTTGTGCCCTTTTCCGATCACGGTATGCCTGGGATCTTGGGTCATATCGAAGGCTTAGGCGCCGGCCATTCGCAGCCAGGTGGCGCCTGCGAGCAAAGCCAGGACCAGCACGAGGCCCGCGGACTGCCAGAGCCGGCGCTGCGGGCCGCGGGGAGCGTAGGCAATGGCTGCGGCGCAGGCAGCGCCTGTCACCAGGCCGCCAAGGTGGGCCTGCCAGGCAATCTGCGGGACGATAAAGCCGATGACGCCGTTGATGGCGATCAGGACCCACAGCTGCTTTGTGTCGCCGCCGCGGTGACGCTGGACCACCAGCATGGCCCCGAAGAGTCCAAAGATGGCTCCGGATGCGCCCACGACTCCGGCGAGGGGCTGGCCCGGGCTATAGGTCGGCGTCAGGACGAGGTAGCCGACCGATCCGCCGACGGCGGACAGCAAGTACAGCGCCAGGAAACGGATGCGTCCGAGGAGGGGTTCCAGCGCCTGGCCGAACATCCACAGCATGTACATGTTCAGCACGATGTGCAGGATGAAGCCTTGGGAATGGAGGAATGCCGAGGTCAGCATGCGCCACGGTTCAAAGACGCCGTACTCGGGGGTGGCGTAGACCGTTGCGAAAGCGAAGTTCTGGTAAATCCCGTCATTGGGGACTATCCACTGCAGCACAAAGACCAGCGCGCAGGCCGCGATGATCCCGAACGTCACCAGGGGCCGGCCGGCAACGGCGGTTCCGCCGTAAACGGTCCTGGCTGCCGGCGTCGTACGTTTTGTTTCGTTGACACAGTCAATGCATTGGAATCCGACGGCGGCCGCCCGCTGGCATTCCGGGCATGCCGGGCGCCCGCAGCGCTGGCACCGGACATAGGAAGGCCTGTCCGGGTGCCGGGGGCACACCGGAATCTGCGCGGACGGCTCGGCCGCCGGAATTCCGTAACTCATGGGGTGTTAGAGCTGCTCTACGTCGATGCTGTTGATGACGACGTCCTCGACCGGGCGGTCGCCCATTCCGGTGCGGACACCTTCGATGGCGTCGACGACCTTCTTGGATTCCTCATCGGCAACTTCACCGAAGATGCTGTGCTTGCCCTGCAGCCAGTCGGTGGGGATGGTGGTGATGAAGAACTGCGAGCCGTTGGTGCCCTTGCCCATCTGGATGCCGGCGTTGGCCATGGCCAGCTTGTAGGGCTGGTTGAAGGTCAGTTCGGGGTGGATCTCGTCGTCGAACTTGTAGCCCGGTCCGCCCACGCCGCGGCCGAGGGGGTCGCCGGCCTGGATCATGAAGTCCTTGATGATGCGGTGGAAGATGGTGCCGTTGTACAAGGGGGTGCCGGTCTTGTCCTCACCGGTTTCGGGGTGGGTCCAGGCCTGCTCGCCGGTGGCCAGGCCGACGAAGTTCTTGACCGTCTTGGGCGCGTGGTTGCCGAAGAGGTTGACGACGATGTCGCCGAGGCTCGTGTGGATGGTTGCTTTTGCAGTTGCGATGGCAGTCATAGGCCCATTGTTCCACGTCGGGCAATTGCACATCAGGCCTGCCGGGCAGTTCCGCGCTAGGTGAAATCGGCTGGAAATGGCCCTGATGAATAGCCGGTGCGGGGCAATCCACGTAGGCTAACAACAGAACCGTCACATTAATCGGGAGGTAGTTGTGAAGAAATCGGATCGTATTGCCCGTGACCTGGAGCAGTCAGTCAGCAGCGCGGTAGAGAACGCCAAGGATTGGGCAGCCCCCCGCGTTGAAGCAGCCGTCGACTGGGCGGTTCCCCGCCTGCAGCACGGCATTGACACCGCTTCCCCGAAGATCCAGGAAGGGCTCAAATCGGCAGCCCACAACCTGGCCGACGGCGTTGCCACCGTAACGCCTCGCATCCAGGACGGACTCGCCCACCTTGCGCCCAAGATCCATGACGTAGTGGACGGCGCCACACCGCGGCTCCACGAAGCACTGGACAAGGCCGCGCCCGTGATCTCACAGGCCCGCGACCGCGTGGTGGTGGAATACCTGCCCAGGCTCTCGGACCAGATCGGGCACGCCTCGGAGGCGGTGCACCGCACCCTCGAAAGCGCACCCGCCCACGTGGATGCCGTCGCGCAGAGGCTTGCGGACTCCGGCGTCGTTCATTCCCTCCAGGATCAGGCACAGGCCGCAGGCCACCAGCTCAAGGCTGCTGCCGCCGAGGCCACGCGCGTTGTTACCGGGGAAGTGGCCAAGCCGCAGAAGCCCAAGCACCGCGGATTGCTGATTTTCGGTGTAATCGCCGCAGCCGTCGCCGCCGGTGTGGCCGCATGGAAAGCCTCCAAGCCTGTGGAGGATCCCTGGAAGACACCTGCTCCGGTGACGCCCGCGCCCGTTCCGGCCACAACCGTCAATGACGTAAGTGCCGCGGCCGCCGCCGCCGCCGGTGAGAAGGCTGTTGACGCAGCGGACTCCGTTGCTGCGGCATCCGACGACGCCGCCGCGAAGACTGATGAAGCAGCCGAGGACGCCAAGGACCAGGCTGCCAACGTTGCCACGGACGCCAAGACTGCCGTGAAGAACATCGCTTCCAGCATGAACAACGGTGCCGCTAAGCCCGCCGACACCTAAAACCAGGCCTTCACCGGCCGGTACAACATCGGAGGAGCCCCGCACCCAAAATGTGCGGGGCTCCTCCGTTGTTTCCCGTATCTTCACCCGCCGTCCCGGGTTGGGACGCACAAGGGTGCTAAATTTGTGGTGATGTCACCCGATAGATCCGCCGAGGATGCCTCGCACGACGCTGCGCTTATGCCGGGCGTATCCATCGTCATACCGGCATATAACGAGGCCAGCGTCATCAGGCAGTGCCTTATTGCGGCCATCTACCAGTCGGTGCCGGCCACGGAGATCATTGTTGTGGACAACATGTCCAAGGACCGCACGGCAGAGATCGTCGGCCAGATGCAGCAGGAATATCCTGAAAGCCCCATCATCCTGCTCACCCAGGACAGGTCCCAGGGCCTCATTCCCACCCGTAACTTCGGCCTCAACCACGCCACGGGCGATGTTCTGGGCCGGATCGACGCGGACTCCGTGGTGGAACCGGACTGGGTGGAACAGGTCCAGAAAGCTTTCCACGACCCGTCCGTCCAGGCAGCGACCGGTCCGGTGGTGTACTACGACATGCCGATGCGCCGCTTCGGCCTCAAAGCTGATGACAAGATGCGCCAGCTGATGCTCAAGCTGGCCAAGCACCAGTACCACTTCCTCTTTGGCTCGAACATGGCGCTGCGCCGGTCGGCCTGGGAAACCATCCGCGACGAAACCTGCCGGGATGAGAAGGACGAAATGCACGAGGACATCGACCTGTCCCTGCACCTGGCCGACCATGACCTGCGTATCCAGTACTGGCCCCAGATGGTCTCCGGCATGTCCGCCCGCCGCCTCGAGGATTCCCCGCGCGACTACCGGTACTACGTGACCAGGTTCGACCGGACCTACAAGGCCCACAACGTCAAGAAGATGGCCCTCAAGGCTCCGATGGTGGTGTTCTTCTCCGTCTACTTCCCGGCCAAGCTCCTGCGCGCCATCCACACGGTGAGCTCCGCCCAGCCTGTGCGACGCGGCGGCCAGTAGCGTCAGTCCGTGCCAAGGTCCGCCACGCGGGCTTCACCGGCTCGTGCGGGCTTTCTGCGCCGTTGGCCTGCCACCACGACGGCGAGCCCGACCAGAATCAGCGCCAGGCCGGCGTAGGTGCCGCCCGGCAGGCTCTCATCCAGGAACACAGCCGCCAGCAGCGCGGCACCGGGAATCTCCAGCAGAATGATCATGGACACCAGCAGCGGGCTCATGGTGGCCAGCAAATGGTTGAACGCCGTGTGCCCCACCAGCTGCGCGCAGACGGTGATGGCAATGATTCCCAGCCAGCCGGCTGCCTCGAAGCCCACCAGCGGCTGCCGGGAGACCAGGGCAAGAAGCGCTACTACGGCCGCGCACATGCCGTAGCAAAGCGTTGTGTAGGTGCCTGTGCCCATGGTCTCCCGCGCCTTGCCGCCCGCGAGGGTGTAGAGGCCCGCCAGGGCGCCGCCAGCCACCGCCAGGAGGTCTCCCAGCAAGGCGTCCTGGGAGGTGCCCATGTCGAACCCGGTGATGGCCACGACGCCGCCGAAGGCCATTCCCAGGCCCACCAGGACCTGCCAGCGGTGCCGTACGCCCCGGAAAAGCTGGAACACCGCAATCCAGCCCGACTGGAGGCAGACCAGCGCGGTGGCCGCCGCTACCGAAGTGAGCTGAAGGGATGTGATGAAGCAGGCGAAGTGCAGTGCCAGGGCGACGGCGGCAAGGACCGCCCAGCGGAACTCGCGGGGCGTCACCCTGCCGAACTGCCGTGGATTGGTCACGAGGACCGGCGAGGCCATGACTGCGGCTCCAATGGCGTTGCGCCAGAAGGCGATGGCCAGGGCGCTGACAGAGGTGGCGCCCAGCGTGGCGGCAATGAGGGGCCCGGAAGAGGCCACGCCCAGGACGCCTAAAGCGGCGAGGAAGAGGTTCACCGTTCCAACAGTAGTGGCCGGGACAACAGCGCCGGGCCACCTGGCGGGCAAAGCAAAAGGCCCCGGACTGCGTTTCCGCATTCCGGGGCCTTTCTTATGGTGGAGGCACGGGGACTCGAACCCCGAACCCCCTGCTTGCAAAGCAGGTGCGCTACCAATTGCGCCATGCCCCCATAAGAAGCAACCCGTCAATCATACCCTAGTTCCGGAACGCTTCTGACCAGCGTCCGTACCAGGCTCGGGACTATTCGACTGTGTCAGTCGAATCGCTCCATACCGTCTTCCGGGCTTCGGACTCCTGCACTTTCTTGAAGAGCAGCGCGCCTGCGATAGCTACTGCAACAACCAGCAACTTCTTCACATGCACCCCGTTCCGGCCCGGTATTACCCGAACCATTTCCAAAACCTGTGCAGGTTCCGTGGGCGTACCAGGACTTGAACCTGGGACCTCTTCGTTATCAGCGAAGCGCTCTAACCGCCTGAGCTATACGCCCCGATGCCTCATCGGGCCGAGACATGACTTTACAGCACATCCCGGCCCGATCTCAAATCGAGGCATTTCGCCGGTGGAATTCCGGCGAAAATCCGCGGACTAATCGTCCGTGAGGGTCACGCCGATGCCACCTACGAGGGTGGCGGAGATGTTGTACAGCACGGCCGATAGCATCGACAGGGCGGTCAACAGGACCACGTTTACCACGGCGATGATCACCGCGAAGGAAGCCACCTGGCCCAGCGAAGCAACCTTCTTCAGTTCGAACCCGCCGCCTTCGGAGCCGGCAAGCGTTCCGAGCAGGCTGTCCACCTGGTCGAAGATGCCTGTCAGGTCCAGGACGGTCCACAGGACGATAGCCGCAACGACTGTGACGATGCCCAGGGCTACGGACAGCAGGAAGGCCATCTTCAGCACGGACCAGGGGTCCACCTTGCTGACGAGGAGCCGCGCACGGCGGACCTTCGCCTTCGGGGCCGGCTTGACCAGTCCGGGGGCGCCCTGGCCGGGTCGCTGACCGGGTACGCCGGGTCGCTGACCTTGGGGGGCCTGGCCCGGAACGCCGGGACGCTGCCCCTGCGTCGGACGCTGGCCGGGGACCACCGGGCGCTGCGCCGGGGCGCCCGGCGTCGACGGCCGTTGCTGGGGACGTACGGGGGCGTTCACGCGCGGAGCGGACGCCGGCTGCCTGATCCCGCCGGGAGTGTTGCTGTTCGGCTTGGGATATGAGTCGGAATTACTCACTCGTTACCTCCGGTATTTTCTTCGTCCAGCTCAGCGTCGTCCGATGACTCGTCGGATTCCTCGGCCGGTGCTGAATCTGCCTCTGCGGACCCATCATGTGATCCGGCACCTTCAGCCAACGTTACGTCATCCCCGGCCGCTGCCGGGCTTTCAGCCGGGTTTTCCGGGTCGGTGGCTTCCGTTTCCTCGCCCTCAAGTCCGCGTTCGCTGTTCCGCGCCACCTCGATGATGCGGTCGTTCTTATCCGGCTTGGCGAAGATGACGCCCATGGTGTCGCGGCCCTTGGCGGGCACTCCGGCCACCGAGGAGCGGACTACCTTTCCGCCTTCCATGACCACAAGGACTTCGTCTTCTTCCTGGACGATGAGGGCACCTACGAGGTGGCCCCGCTCTTCCTGGTATTTTCCTACCTTGATGCCGAGGCCGCCGCGGCCCTGGAGACGGTATTCCTCCACCGCGGTCCGCTTGGCGTAGCCGCCCTCGGTGACGATGAAGACGAACGAGCCGTCCTTGACGACGTCAGCCGCCAGCAGTTCATCGTCCTCGCGGAACTTCATGCCGGTCACGCCGGACGTGGCACGGCCCATGGGCCGCAGTGCGTCGTCCGTGGCCGTGAAACGGATGGACTGGCCCATTCGTGAAACCAGCATCAGGTCATCGGTTTCCGAAACGAGCTGGGCGGAGACGAGTTCGTCGCCGTCGCGCAGGTTGATGGCGATCACGCCAGCGGAGCGGTTGGTGTCGTAGTCCTCCAGGCGGGTCTTCTTGACGAGGCCCCGCTTGGTGGCCAGCACCAGGTAAGGGGCGTGCTGGTAGTCGCGGAGATCGAGGACCTGGGCGATGTGCTCATCCGGCTGGAAGGCCAGCAGGTTGGCCACGTGCTGGCCCTTGGCGTCACGCCCCGCTTCCACGAGTTCGTAGGCCTTGGCACGGTAGACGCGCCCCAGGTTGGTGAAGAACAGCAGCCAGTGGTGCGTTGTGGTGACGAAGAAGTGCTCCACAACGTCGTCCCCGCGCAGCTGGGCACCCTTGATGCCCTTGCCGCCGCGCTGCTGTGATCGGTAGTTGTCACTGCGCGTGCGCTTGACGTAGCCGCCGCGCGTGATCGTGACAACCATCTCCTCTTCCGGGATCAGGTCCTCCATGGACATGTCACCGTCGAAGCCCATCAGGATCTTCGTGCGGCGGTCATCCCCGTGCTTGGCCACGATCTCGGAAAGTTCGGTGCTGATGATCTCCCGCTGGCGCTCTTCCGAAGCCAGGATCGAGTTGTACTCTGCGATCAGGGCCTCGAGTTCGGCATGGCGGTCCTGGATCTTCTGGCGTTCCAGGGCTGCGAGCCTTCGAAGCTGCATGTCCAGGATGGCCCGGGCCTGCAGCTCATCGATGTCCAGCAGCTGCATCAGGCCGTCCCGGGCGGCTTCGGTGGTGTTGGACGCACGGATCAAGGCAATGACCTCGTCCAGCATGTCCAGGGCCTTGAGGAGGGCGCGCAGGATGTGCGCTTCTTCCTCGGCCTTGCGGAGGCGGTACCGGGTCCGGCGGGCAATGACATCCATCTGGTGGGTGACCCAGTGCCGGATAAAGGCATCGAGGCTCAACGTCCGCGGGACGCCGTCCACGATCGCCAGCATGTTGGCGGCAAAGTTGTCCTGCAGCTGGGTGTGCTTGTACAGGTTGTTGAGCACGACCTTCGCCACGGCGTCGCGCTTAAGTACGATCACCAGCCGCTGGCCGGTGCGGCCGGAGGTTTCATCCCGAAGATCGGCAATTCCGGAGATCTTCCCGTCCTTGACGAGTTCGGCAATCTTGATGGCCAGGTTGTCCGGGTTTGCCTGGTAGGGCAGTTCGGTGACCACCAGGCAGGTGCGTCCCTGGAGCTCCTCCACGTTCACCACAGCGCGCATGGTGATGGAACCGCGGCCGGTGCGGTAGGCATCTTCGATGCCCTTGTGGCCCAGGATGGTGGCTCCGGTGGGGAAATCCGGTCCCTTGATGCGGAGCAGGAGTTCTTCCAGCAGCTCTTCGCGGCTTGCAGTCGGGTTGGCGAGGTACCACTGCACACCGTCGGCAACCTCGCGGAGGTTGTGCGGCGGAATGTTTGTGGCCATGCCGACGGCGATACCCGAGGAACCGTTGACCAGCAGGTTGGGGAAGCGGGCCGGCAGGATGGTGGGTTCCTGGTTCTTGCCGTCATAGTTGTCCTGGAAATCGACGGTTTCCTCGTCGATGTCGCGGACCATTTCCATGGCGAGCGGGGCCATTTTGGTTTCGGTGTACCGGGGTGCTGCTGCGCCGTCGTTACCCGGCGAACCGAAGTTTCCCTGCCCGAGCGCCAGGGGGTAGCGCATGGTCCAGTCCTGGATCAGGCGGACCAGGGCATCGTAGATGGCTGTATCGCCGTGCGGGTGGTACTGGCCCATAACCTCGCCCACCACACGGGCGCACTTGTTGAACGAGCGGTCCGGGCGGTAGCCGCCGTCGAACATGGCGTAAAGAACGCGGCGGTGGACGGGCTTGAGGCCGTCACGGACGTCCGGCAGGGCGCGGCCGACAATAACGGCCATGGCGTAGTCCAGGTAGGAGCGCTGCATTTCCGTCTGCAGGTCCACCTGCTCCACGCGGTCGACCAGCACATCGCCCTCCAGGACGGGCTCGACGGGTCCGGTGGAGTCCGCGGGAACCTCGGGTGTTTCGTCACTCATAGTCTATATTTTCCGTTTCAGGTATATGTCGCTCAAGGAATATTTCGGGCTCTTGTAGAGCTCTAGATATCCAGGAACCTGACATCCTTGGCGTTCTGCTGAATGAAGTTTCGGCGCGATTCAACGTCCTCGCCCATCAGCACGGTGAAGATCTGGTCGGCCGCGAGGGCGTCATCCATGGTGACCTGCAGGAGTGTGCGGTGGTCAGGGTCCATGGTGGTGTCCCACAGTTCCGTGTAGTCCATCTCGCCAAGGCCCTTGTAGCGCTGGATGCCGTTGTCCTTCGGAATGCGGCGCCCGGCGGCCTGGCCGGCAACCAGCCGGGCATCGCGTTCGCGGTCGCTGTAGACGTAATCGTGCGGAGCGTTGGACCACTTGATGCGGTACAGCGGCGGCTGAGCCAGGTACACGTATCCGTTCTCAATCAGCGGGCGCATGTAGCGGAACAGAAGCGTCATCAGGAGCGTGGTGATGTGCTGTCCGTCAACGTCGGCATCGGCCATGAGGACGATTTTGTGGTATCGCAGCTTGCTGAGGTCGAAGTCCTCGCCGATACCCGTACCAAATGCCGTGATCATGGACTGGACCTCGTTGTTGCCGAGGGCCTTGTCCAGCCGTGCCCGCTCCACGTTCAGGATCTTGCCGCGCAACGGGAGGATGGCCTGCGTTTCGGGGTTGCGGCCGCGCTTGGCGGAACCGCCGGCGGAGTCACCCTCCACGATGTACACCTCACACTTCGCCGGGTCCTTGGAAGAGCAGTCTGAAAGCTTGCCCGGCATGCCGAAGGACTCCAGCGGGCTCTTGCGGCGGGCGTTGTCGCGGGCCTTGCGGGCGGCCATCCGGGCCTGCGCTGCGGAAATCGCCTTGCGGATGACATCGCGTGCCGGACCCGGATTGCGCTCCAGCCAGTCGCCCAGGCCATCGGTGACCACGCGCTGGACAAAGCCCTTGACCTCGGAGTTGCCGAGTTTGGTCTTGGTCTGGCCTTCAAACTGCGGTTCCGCCAGCTTCACGGAAATGACGGCGGTGAGGCCTTCGCGGATGTCATCTCCGGTGAGGTTGTCATCCTTTTCCTTGATGATGTTCTTCTCGCGCGCGTAGCGGTTGATGAGCGACGTCATCGCGGCACGGAAACCCTCTTCGTGGGTGCCGCCTTCGTGGGTGTTGATCGTGTTGGCATAAGTGTGGACACTCTCGGAATACGCGTTAGTCCACTGCATCGCCATTTCCAGGGCGATCTTCCGTTCCTTGTCCTCGGTTTCGAAGGCGATGACGTCCTCGTGGACAACGTCAACCTTCTTGCCGGAGTTAAGGTGCTTGACGTAGTCCAGCAGGCCGTCGTCGTACTGGTACACAACCGTGCGGAACTCTGCGGCGACTTCACCCTCGGTGGGAACGGCATCGAGATCCAGGTCCTCGTCCTCCGAACTTTCCTGGGCAACGCGGCGTTCGTCCGTCAGCGTGATGCGCAGGCCCTTGTTGAGGAACGCCATCTGCTGGAAGCGGGCACGAAGCGTCTCGAAGTCGAATTCCGTGCTCTCGAAGATGCTGGCGTCCGGGTAGAAGGTCTGGGTGGTACCCGTCTGGTCCGTCTCTTCACCCTGGACCAGGCTGCCCTGGGGCTTGCCGCCGTCGGCGAAGGACATCCGCCAGACGTGGCCCTGGCGCCGGACTTCGGTATCCACCCGGCTGGAGAGAGCGTTGACCACGGAGATGCCCACGCCGTGGAGGCCGCCGGAAACGGCATACCCGCCTCCGCCGAATTTTCCGCCGGCGTGCAGGATGGTCATAACAACCTCAACCGTGGGCTTGTGCTCGGTGGGGTGCATGTCCACCGGGATGCCGCGGCCGTCATCGACGACTTTGACGCCGCCGTCGGCCTGGAGAACAATCTCGATGTGGGTGCAGTAGCCGGCCAGGGCCTCGTCCACAGAGTTGTCCACCACTTCGTACACAAGGTGGTGGAGTCCGCGGGGTCCCGTGGATCCGATGTACATGCCGGGACGTTTCCGAACAGCTTCAAGACCCTCAAGGACGGTGATGTCGCTCGCACCGTATCCCTTGCGTTCGGCTGCCTCCGCCGGCGCATCAGTTGTACGGGCATCCTCAGCTACGGGTTCCACTGCCGGGATATCTGCATTGTCGTTAGCCACAGGCGCTTTCGACTCCTCTGTATTCGTATGGCCGGCCGTCACCGTCTCCGATAGAAGAGGCTCCTGCCAACAGGCACGTCACTGATAACGCCGATTACTTCGTTGACTGGCGGAACCGTGCCCGGCCGCAGGAAAAGCGCCGGAAAACGGACTCAGTCAACGTTTCACCGGCGCCCAGTTATCTACCCCGATTCTACCGTGCTGGAGAGCGTAATCCCGCATTCCAGAGCCGCAAACGCGCGGGAATATAGTGCTGGCAGGCCATTGGCCCCGCCTGCAAGGCTCCCGGGGTACCGTCTCTGGGTTCCTATACGGCCAAGGGGCGTTAGAGCGCCGTACACGCCGTTTGGCCATTTTTCAAGGGTCGAGGGTTGTGGCAGTGGAAATCTGGCGGGGCGCCACAGCCAGTGACTATCCGTAAGTGTCCCGGGGACCGCGGCCATTGACTGTCCGTCCGCCCTTCCGCCAGCTGGGCGCCGCAGGCCCGAGGACCTGGATCTTGGTCACGACGCCTTCCCCCAGTTCGGTCCGGAATTTCTCGAGGAGACTGAAGCTGAGCAGGCGCAGCTGGGTTGCCCACGCAGTGGAATCGCACCGCACATGGAGCGTGGTGTCGGTGAAGCTCTCCGGCGTGCAGTGCGCCGAAATTTCAGGGCCGACAAGCGTGCTCCACTCGGCCATCACGGATCCGACGGCAACCGGCGAAGTCCAGCCTCGTTCGGCCACGAGACGTCCCACCACTTTCCCCAGGCCCAACGGGTCGCGGCCCGTGCCGTGGAACTGGGTGAAGCCCCGCGTTCCGCCGGCGCTGCGGCCCGGCTTCTTGGCTCCGCCTCCCGGCAGCGGGTACTTGCGCCGGATTTCGCCGCGGGCAGCGGCAGCTTCGCGCATCCGGTTGAGCGCCGCCTGGGGCGCATCTATTTCGTCGGGATCGCGGCCCGGCTGCAGGCCGCCAGCGTCCTTACTCATCGGGATTCCGACTCATCGATTCCTCCGGGGACTACCTTCACCCGCCGCCCGGCCAGCTCTTCCGGAATGTCGGCGTCGACGGCGGCGGTCACCAGCACCTGTTCGGCGCCGGATACTATTGCCGCCAGTTTACGCCGGCGCTGGACGTCGAGTTCGGCAAACACATCGTCAAGGATGAGGATTGGGGCCGACCCGCCGGTGCGGGCGTCGTCGAGCATCACGTAGTAGGACGCCAGCCGCAGGGAAAGGCACATGGACCACGTTTCGCCGTGCGAGGCATACCCTTTGGCCGGCGCTTCGCCGAGGATGAGTTCGACGTCGTCGCGGTGGGGCCCCACCAGGGAAATGCCCCGTTCCAGTTCTTTGCGCCTTGATGCCGCAAAAGCCTGCACATAGCGATCAGTCAGGTCATCGACGGACAGTTCCCGGAGGTCCTCACCGCGTTCGACGGCGGCGGGTCCTGCAGCGTAACCCACACCGGCGGCGTCTTCGTCCATCATGTCCTGGAGCGTGGACCGATAGATCGCGTCCGCCTCCTTGGACCCGTCGGTCAGCTTCGCGTAAGCCGCCTTCAGGTGGGGCCGGATCCTTTCCACCAGCTCCAGCCGGGCGTGCAGCAGCTCGGCACCGGCCCGTGCCATGTGCTGGTCCCACACATCCAGGGTGGCCTCGTGCCCGGCAGTGAATTTGCCGGTCCGGCCTGATTTGAGGAGGGCGTTGCGCTGCTTGAGCACACGGTCGTAGTCAGTCCGCGTCGCTGAATGCAGCGGCATGAGGCTGACCATCAGCTCGTCGAGGAAGCGCCGGCGGTTGGACGGGTCGCCCTTCACCAGCGCAAGGTCCTCCGGCGCAAAAAGCACCGTCTGGCAGATGCCGAGGATGTCCCGGGCGCGGACGGGGTTGCTGCGGTTGATGCGTCCGCGGTTGGCGCGGCTTCCGTTGATTTCCAGTTCCAGGACGGTGGACTGCCCGCCCCGTACCAGCTTGGCCCGGATCAGTGCCCGTTCGGTACCGAAGCGAAGCAGCGGGGCATCCGAACTGACACGGTGTGAGCTAAGCGTGGCCAGGTACCCGATGGCCTCCATGAGGTTGGTCTTGCCGATGCCGTTGTACCCCACAAGGACCGTCACTCCGGGTTCGAAGGAGAGGTCCACCTGGGCATAGCTGCGAAAATCGGTCAGCGAAAGCTTTTCTAGGTACACGCCGTCTTCAGGATTCCCGGACTGCTCGGACTGCTGCTACTTGGCCGGGCGGGTGGCATGCCCGCCGAACTGGTGCCGCAGGGCGGATACCATCTTCATCGCCGGGGAATTGTCTTCGCGGGAAGAGAAGCGCGCAAACAGCGCCGCTGTGATGGCCGGCGCGGGAACGGCGTTGGCGATTGCCTCTTCAACAGTCCAGCGGCCTTCTCCGGAGTCCTCGACGTAGTCATCGATCGAGGCCAGGCCCGGATCCTCGTCCAGCGCCTTCACCATGAGGTCCAGCAGCCAGGAGCGGACAACCGTTCCCTTCTGCCAGGCGCGGAAGGTTCCGGGCAGGTCCGTCACGATGTCCTTGGCGGCCAGCAGTTCATAGCCTTCCGCATAAGCCTGCATGAGTCCGTACTCGATGCCGTTGTGCACCATTTTGGCGTAGTGTCCTGCGCCGATTCCGCCAACGTGGACGAAGCTGTCCGCGCGGTCGCCTTCGGGACGAAGGGCATCGAATGCGGGCATCGCCCGTTCGATGTCGGCTGCATCGCCGCCGGCCATCAGGCCGTAGCCGTTTTGCAGGCCCCAGACACCGCCGGAGACGCCGCAGTCCGCGAACCGGATTCCCTTCTCGGCCAGTGCGGCACCATGCTTCTGGTCTTCGGTGAAGCGGGAGTTGCCGCCGTCGATCACCAGGTCGCCGGCGTCGAGCTTGGAACCCAGTTCGGTGATCACTGCATCGGTGATCTCGCCGGCCGGAACCATGACCCAGATGACACGCGGAGCCGGAACGGCTGCGATGAGCTCATCCACCGTGGCGACGTCGGTGACGTCAGGGTTGCGGTCGAAGCCGGTGACCTCGATGCCGCCCTTGCGCAGCCTCTCGCGCATGTTGAAACCCATTTTTCCAAGGCCGATCAGTCCGATGTGCACGGTAGGAACTCTTTTCTGCGCTGGTGTGGTGGAGGGGCTGCGGTGGTGGGCCCAACTGGGTCGCAATAGATGTCGTTTTGGCTGCCCATAACGACATCAGCTGCTACCTAGTTGGGCAGGCGCACCGGCATAACCAAGTAACGGTAGTCGTCCTGGTCTTCGCCGTCGGCGTCGACCTGTGCCGTGATCATGGCGGGCTTGGGCGCCGTGGTGAAGGAGAACCGGACGTACTTGGTTTCGATGACGCTAAGGCCTTCGATGAGGTAGTGCGGGTTGAACGCAACCGTGATCTCGTCGCCGGTCAGTTGTGCTTCAAGCTCTTCCGAAGCCTGGGCGTCCTCACCGGTACCGGCATCGAGGTGGAGCTGGCCTTCGGTGAACGCCAGCCGGACCGGGGTGTTGCGTTCGGCAACGAGGGAGACGCGACGGACTGCTTCGACCAGTTCCTGGGTCTGCACTGTTGCGTGAATCGGGGTTGCATCCGGGAACAGCGAACGGATCTTGGGGTAGTCGCCGTCCACCAGCAGGGACGTGGTGGTGCGTCCGCCGCTTTCGAATCCGATCAGCCGGCTGTCATCGTCGGCCAGGGCGAGGTTGATGTCGCCGCTGTTGCCGAGAGTTTTGGCAACTTCGTTGAGAGTCTTGGCCTTGACCAGGGCACTGGTGGAGATTCCGGGGGTAACGGGTTTCCAAGGTACTTCGCGCATGGCCAGACGGTAGCGGTCCGTTGCCAGCAGGGTGATGAGGTCGTCCTCGATCTCCATCCGAACGCCAGTGAGGATCGGAAGGGTGTCGTCTTTGCTGGCAGCGATGATCACTTGGGACACGGCCTGGGCAAAGGAGTCACCCGGAACGGTTCCGCTGATGGTGGGCAGTGCGGGCAGCGGCGGGTACTCGGCCTCGGGCATGGTCGCGAGGTGGAAGCTGCTGCGACGGCAGGTGAGCGTGACTTTGTTGCCGTCGGTTTCGACCTCAACAGGGGCAGACGGCAGGCTTCGGCAGATGTCCGCAAGAAGGCGGCCGGAGACCAGGATGGTGCCTTCAACGCTGATATCAGCCGGGATTTCAAGGCGGGCCGACGTTTCGTAGTCGAAACTCGAGAGGCTGACTGTGCCGGCCTCAGCCTTGAGAAGAAGCCCGGAAAGCACCGGAACCGGCGGCCGCGGAGACAACGACCGGGCGGTCCATGTGACGGCTTCTGCCAGGACGTCCCGTTCGACTCTGAACTTCACGGAAGGGTGCCGCCTTTCATTGCTGCTGCCATTTTCTGAACGGGAACTCCCGCAGGGAGTTCGAAAACCTTGCCCCCGGACACCGGAACCTGCATGGTCCGCGCTTGCTGAACCACAAACAGACCCAAGGATGGGAGCGCTGCTGACAGCTTAGCCGGAAGATTCCGGTTTTCCCCATCCCCGGCCGGGACGCTGGCTCTTCGGAGCCGAGGCCACGAGGCTGTCCGGGGCTGGGAACGAGATTGTTGTTTGAGGGAATTTCAATTTTTTGGGATTAGTAGTGTTAATAACTGCTGTGGAAACTGTGGATAACCCTGTTTCACGGCAGGATTCCGCGGTTAAGCCCTGTTCATCCGTTGTGGGCGACGCAGGTTTTAAACAGGGTGTGGATGGGGACAACTTTTTCGGCCGTTTCGCTGATCCACAGATGCCTTAAGGGTTTTAAGCCCATTAACCGCGGTTGTCCCCTTAACTATCCACAGGCTTATCCACATGCGCCTGTTAATAAGGTAAGGAGGCGGGCGCGAAGCCCGGCTTAGGAATCCCGCTGCTGCTGCTTGATGCGGTTGGTCAGCTCCGTAACCTGGTTGTAGATCACACGGCGCTCGGCCATCAGTTCACGGATTTTGCGGTCTGCGTGGATCACCGTGGTGTGGTCCCGGCCGCCGAGCTCCTGGCCGATCTTCGGAAGTGACATGTCCGTCAGCTCGCGGCACAGGTACATGGCGATCTGGCGTGCGGTCACCAGGGTGCGGGTCCGGGACTTGCTGCAGAGCTCCTCCATGCTGAGCTTGAAGTAGTCGGCCGTCTGGGTGAGGATCTGGGCGGACGTGATCTCCTGGGCGCCGTCGTCCGTGATGAGGTCCTTGAGGACCATCTCGGCCAGGGCGACGTCCACCGGCTGCCGGTTCAGGCTGGCGAAGGCCGTGACCCGGATGAGTGCGCCCTCGAGTTCACGGATGTTGCTGGAGATTTTGGACGCGATGTACTCCAGTGCGTCATCCGGTGCGGACAGACCTTCGCTGAGGGCCTTCTTGCGGAGGATCGCGATCCGGGTTTCCAGCTCCGGCGGCTGGATATCGGTCAGCAGGCCCCATTCGAAACGGGACTTCATCCTGTCTTCGAAGCCGGCCAGCAGCTTGGGCGGCTGGTCCGAGGTGATGACAACCTGCTTGTTGTTGTTGTGGAGCGCGTTGAACGTGTGGAAGAACTCCTCCAGCGTGCGGTCCTTGCCGGCCAGGAACTGAATGTCATCGATCAGCAGGACATCCACGTTGCGGTACGTGGTCTTGAAGCTGGTGCCCTCATCGTCCCGAATGGAGTTGATGAAGTCGTTGGTGAATTCTTCGGAGTTGACGTAGCGGACGCGGATGCCGCTGTAGAGCCGGCGGGCGTAGTGTCCGATCGCGTGCAGGAGGTGGGTTTTACCCAGACCCGAGTCACCGTAGATGAAGAGCGGGTTGTAGGCCTTGGCCGGTGCCTCGGCGACGGCGACGGCGGCCGCGTGCGCAAACCGGTTCGAGGAACCGATCACGAACGTGTCGAAGACGTACTTGGGATTCAGCCGGCCGAATTCGTGGGAGGTGCTCGGCAGCATGGGCTGCGGCTTCTGCTCCACGGTTGGATCGGTCGCGAGGGAAAGTTCGACGGCGGGTTCCGGCTCCGTGTGGAGGGGCACCAGATCGGTGTCGACGTCGATGGCGCAGCGGATGTCGTCGGAGAAGACATTGTGCAGGGCGTCGTCAAGGGCTTCCTTGACCTGGGTTTGCAGGACTTCACGGGTGAGTTCGTTGGGCACCGCGACCAGGAGGGTTGAACCGATCAGTCCCTGCGCCTGGGCGAGGATTACGAAGCCGCGCTGCCGGGGTGAAACCCGGTGGTCCTGCTCCAGAAGGCTCACAACCCGCCGCCAGGAACTTCCGACAGTATTCGCGTGGTTGGCTTCGTCTACTGTCATCAATCAGTTCCTCAAACTTGCTTGCCTGCATTACCTGCAGCCACAAGTCCTGAACCAGGGGCTGGTTCCGGCTTATATCCACAGGGTTATGCACAGAGCGTGGATAATCGGCTACTGAGCCACTCTAGGGGATGAAAAGCCTAGAAGATAGCTGGGTAGAGCCTTGTGGATAATTACACCGTTGTGGTTCGAAAACGGGCCCTGTGAGCCACTTCATCCACAGGCTGTGGGCGGAGGTTAACCACAGCAGGTGCGGGGCAGTGAGGGGCAGCCCGGTTTGACTCTCGGATGCTTTTTGGCCTAACGTTGTGAAGTCCTTTGTGTCCGCTTTTCGACCTCATTTGAATCTCTCTGACGTTCTGCGTCCTACGAGCCGAGGGCAGCGTGTGCACATACAAAACTTAGCGTCGGCCAGTTCTTCCCCTTTTTGATCGGGTGGGCGCACCTTTGATCCACTGGAGTAACTAACGTGAGCAAGCGGACTTTTCAGCCGAATAACCGCCGTCGAGCCAAGAAGCACGGCTTCCGCCTTCGTATGCGTACCCGTGCCGGCCGTGCCATCCTGGCAGCCCGTCGTGGCAAGGGCCGCACCGAACTGTCGGCCTAAATACACTGACTCGTCGGTCAACACCCCTTTGCGAGTTTAACGGTGCTAGCCACCAGGAACCGTCTGAGGACCCCAACCGATTTTTCAACAACTGTACGTTCCGGCGTCCGCAATGGACGCCGGAACGTAGTGTTATATACGGTAGCTATTGCTGCTGACGAACCAAGCCGGATCGGATTCATCGTTTCCAAGAGTGTCGGGAACGCTGTTGTCAGGAACCTCGTTAAGAGGAGACTGAGGGAAGCCGGTGCTTTGTCGTTGCAGGAATACGGTACCGGGTTCGCCATTGTGGTCCGGGCACTGCCTGCGGCCGCGGCTGCCAGCTGGGACCAACTGCTGGCAGATTACAATGCCGCTCTGGAAACGACCATGAAACGGCTGGGCGGCCGCCTTCCTCGGGCCGCGTCAGCGGTTTCACGGGAAACAAGACAGGAAGGGACACCGCGTGCGTAACTCCATTGCCGCCGTCGTCCTCTTCCTCAAACCGGCAGCGGTCTTGGTGGGCACAGCGCTCTGGAACCTGCCCCGCAACTTTCTCATCCTGCTGCTGAAGGCCTACCGCAAGGTGATTTCACCCTTGTACGGCCAGGTCTGCCGCTTCTTTCCTTCGTGCTCGGCGTACGCCCTCGAAGCGATCACGGTGCATGGCGCCGTCAAGGGAAGCTGGCTCGCGGCCCGGCGCCTGCTGCGTTGTCATCCTTGGAACGCCGGCGGAGTGGACCATGTCCCCGCCGGTCACCGCCACTGGCCCGAAAACCGGACCCCCACAATTGTTGTGCTGAACAACCCGGACAAGTACCTGGCTGCTCAGACTGATGGAGAAGGCCGCACTGCGGCCTGACGAATAGGGATATCGTATGGACTTCTTTGAAACAATCATGTTTCCGTTCAAGTGGCTCGTGTCCATCATCATGGTGGGCTTCCATGAGGGACTGAGCACCATTGGCCTGCCGGCAGCGAACGGCTGGACGTGGACGCTGTCCATCATCGGCCTGGTGCTGGTCATTCGCGCCGCCCTGATCCCCGTGTTCGTCAAGCAGATCAAGGCCCAGCGCGGAATGCAGCTCCTGCAGCCGGACCTGAAGAAGCTGCAGGACAAGTACAAGGGCAAGACGGACCAGCTGTCCCGCCAGGCCATGGCCCAGGAACAGATGGCCATGTACAAGAAGCACGGCACCAACCCGTTCTCGGCCTGCCTGCCCATGTTGATCCAGATGCCTTTCTTCTTTGCGCTGTTCCAGGTGCTCTCCGGCATCACGGCGGCCCGCGATAAGGGTGCCGGCATTGGCGCCATGAGCCACGAACAAGTTGTCCAGTTCGACGAGTCGAGCATTTTCGGTGCCCCGCTGTCCGCCACCCTGCTTCACGGCACGCCTCCTGGCGGCAACGTGGTGGCTGTTTGGACCCTCTCGATCGTGATGATCCTGGCCATGACGGCATCGCAGTTCATCACGCAGAAGCAGATCATGGCCAAGAACATGTCCGAAGAGGCAATGGCCAGCCCGTTCATGCGCCAGCAGAAGATGATGCTTTACATCCTGCCGATCGTCTTCGGTGTGGGCGGCATCAACTTCCCCATCGGTGTCCTCATCTACTGGACCACCACCAACCTCTGGACCATGGCCCAGCAGTTCTTCGTCATCCGCCGCATGCCGACGCCGGGATCCCCCGCCGCCAAGGCCCTCGCCGAGCGCCGTGCCGCCAAGGGCCTCCCGGCCCTGCCCATCCTGGGAGGCAAGAAGGCCGACGTCGAGGCTGAAGCTGCCGCTGCCGCTGCAGCCGCGGTCGCCGAGGCCAAGAGCCAGCGCATCCAGCCACAACGTAAGAACAGGAAGAAGAAGTAATGTCTGTCGATAGCACCGAAAACGCCGTTTCCGCCGAGGCCATTGAAGACCAGGACGACGCCCAGGATGAGATCCAGGATGCAGGCAAGGGTTCTTCCGCCAGCCGGCTGGAAGAAGAAGGCGACGTCGCCGCCGACTACCTGGAGGAATTGCTTGACATCGCAGACATTGACGGCGATATCGACATCGAGGTCCGCAACGGACGGACATACATTTCCATCGTGGCAGAGGAAGAATCCGCGGGTCTTGAGAGCCTTGTTGGCCGCGACGGTGAAGTGCTCGAAGCCCTGCAGGAGTTGACCCGTCTTTCGGTCCTTTCCGCCACCGAGAACCGTTCCCGCTTGGTGCTGGACATCAACGGCTACCGCCAGGAGCGCGCAGGCCACCTCCAGAAGATCGCGGAGGACGCCGTGGCTTCCGTAAAGGAATCCGGTAAGACTGTGGCACTGGAACCGATGAGCGCCTACGAGCGAAAGATTGTCCACGACGCTGTGGCCGATCTCGGGTTCGTCAGCGAATCCGAAGGCGAAGGTGCCGGGAGGCACATCGTTGTCTCCGCAGACTGAAGATTCCGGGACGCTGACAATGGTTGACATTACCGACGCCGAGCTGAAGGCGGCTGAGGCGATCTTTGGCGACCGCCTCGACCTGGCCAAGCGCTACGTGGAGCACCTGGCCACCTCGGGTACCGAACGGGGCCTTATCGGACCGCGTGAGATCCCCAGGCTCTGGAGCCGGCATGTTTTGAATTGCGCCGTTATCGAGCGGGAAATTGCCCAAGGCAGCCACGTCGCGGATGTTGGCAGCGGTGCCGGACTGCCGGGACTGTGTCTGGCAATTGCGAGGCCTGACCTTGAACTGACGCTGATCGAACCGCTGGAACGCCGGGTGATATGGCTTCAGGAGGTTGTGGACGACCTCGGGCTGAGCAACGTAACGGTCATGCGCACGCGTGCTGAACTGGCCGTGGGTATGGTGAACGCCGACGTCGTTACCGCTCGTGCGGTTTCGGCTTTGTCCAACCTTGCCGGCCTGACGATCCCCCTGCTTGCTGGTAAGGGCGAGGTTGTGGCTATCAAAGGACGCAGTGCGGGGGAAGAGATCGAGAAGGCTGCCAAAGCCATCCGCAAGCTCGGCGGCGTTCAAACGTCCGTAGTGGTGGTCGGCGAGGACATCCTCGAAGAACCCACCACTGTGGTCCGAATCATCGTTAATAAGACGCAAAAGATTGCCTAACCGCTGGCCCGGTGCCGCAGGACTTTTGGGGGAACCAGTTAGGCTAGTGAACGGCAGAAAAAGCCGAATGAGAGTGAGTGTGTCACAGTGACCAGTAGCGAAGCCTCCACACAGCGGATACCCCCGTTCGTGTCCCTGGGGTCCGCACGGGCCATGGTTGCGCCCTCAATTGCGCCCACGGATTCGTGGAATCATCTGAATTCGGTTACAAACCGGTCTAAGTCCGCGGCAGTTTCACGTGAAACTGAATCGGTCAGTGGCAACATCATGGACTCCATTGATGACTCGAGCCCGATTGCCCGGGACCTGGCCCACGAAAACAAACGCCGCGAACGGTTGATCGGCCGCGAACTGCCGAAGCCGGAGAAAACGCGCGTCTTCACCGTCTCGAACCAGAAGGGCGGGGTTGGCAAGACAACCACCACGGTCAACATTGCCGCTGCCCTCGCTGCCGCCGGGCTGAATGTCCTGGTCATCGACATCGATCCCCAGGGGAACGCTTCCACTGCCCTCGGCATTGAACATCATGCGGACGTCGACAGCATCTATGACGTCCTGATCAACGACGTTCCCCTCAAGGACGTTGTGGCCCCGTGCCCTGACATCGATAACCTGATTTGTGCACCCGCCACCATTCACTTGGCCGGCGCTGAAATTGAACTTGTTTCACTCGTCGCCAGGGAACAGCGGCTCCGCCGCGCGATTGATGTGTATGCCAAGGAACGCGAGAAGTCGGGCGAGGCCCGTCTTGACTACATCTTCATCGACTGCCCGCCGAGCCTTGGGCTGCTAACGGTCAACGCGTTCTGCGCCGCCAGCGAGGTGCTGATTCCCATCCAGTGCGAGTACTACGCTTTGGAAGGCCTCAGCCAGCTTCTGAAGAACATTGAGATGATCCAGAAGCACCTCAACGCAGATTTGGTTGTTTCCACCATTCTTCTCACCATGTATGACGGCCGGACGAACCTGGCCGCTCAGGTGGCAGCCGAAGTTCGTCAGCACTTCCCGGACCAGGTCCTTGGTGCCGTGGTGCCGCGATCGGTTAGGATCTCCGAGGCACCCAGTTACCAGCAGACTGTGATGACGTACGACCCCTCCTCCAGCGGTGCACTGTCCTACTTGGAAGCCGCAGCCGAAATCGCTGAACGTTAGAATTTTCAACAATTGCACTAGCCAGAGCCGGGTCTGCCGGGCTCTTCCATTGGAGGGATTTATCCATGAGCGATAAGCGACGCGGCCTCGGTCGTGGTCTTGGCGCACTCATTCCAAGTTCCGCTCCGGCTAACGCTTCCGGCAACGGCGCAGCGCCTTCACGACCAGTGGACTTGTTCTTTCCCGAGGCACGCAAGACGTCCACGGCCACAGCCGTTCCCGTGGACGAAGAAACGTCTGTGCCGGCTTCCCCTGAACCCAAAAAGTCCGTCGGGAGCGCAGCGCCATCTGAGCTGAAGGCTCCGGCCCGGAAAGCAGCAGCCAACTCCGTCTCAGCCAAGCGAGCCGATACCGAGAAGCCTGACGAGGATGAGGTGGCTTCATCAGAGGCTGCCGTTGTCACCGATACCGGACCTGAACTGGTAGAAGTCCCGGGTGTCAGGTTCGCGGAAATTCCGGTCGGCGACATTCACCCGAACCGTAAACAGCCCCGCTCCGTCTTCGATGAGGACGATATGGCGGAGCTCATTCACTCTGTCCGCGAAATAGGCGTTCTTCAGCCAATTGTGGTCCGGACGTCAACCGAAAAGGGTGGCGAACCGTATGAGCTCGTCATGGGTGAGCGCCGGTGGCGTGCAGTGCAGGCCGCGGGGATGGAAACCATCCCTGCAATTGTCAGGGACACCACTGACGATGACCTGCTTCGAGATGCACTCCTCGAAAACCTTCACCGCAGCCAACTTAATCCTCTTGAAGAGGCGGCCGCCTACCAGCAGCTGTTGGAGGACTTCGGTACGACGCATGAACAGCTCGCAGATCGCATTGGTCGTTCTCGCCCCCAAGTCTCAAACACCTTGCGCCTCCTGAAGCTGCCGCCGCTGGTTCAGCGAAGGGTTGCAGCGAGTGTGCTGTCCGCTGGGCACGCGCGCGCACTCCTTGCGCTTCCCGATGCAGCGGCAATGGAACGCCTGGCGCAGAAGATCGTCGCAGAGGGAATGTCCGTTCGCGCCACCGAGGAAGCTGTCACTCTGTACCAGAGCCCTGCAACCACCGCGAAGAACAATGTCCCCCGTCCGGGCGCTCGTCATGAGCGGTTGGACTACCTCGCGTCGTCTCTGTCAGATCGACTGGATACTAATGTAAAGATCTCCCTCGGCGCCCGAAAGGGCCGCGTGAGTATCGAATTTGCCAGCGTGGAGGACTTGAATCGGATCATGGAAGTTCTTTCACCCGGATCTGAGAACTGAAACCTAGGCGACCGGAGAGGGCCTGTTTCACGTGAAACAGGCCCTCTTTTTTGTGTCCTCCTGCCGCTGGTCGACGACTCGGCCGGAGATCATTCCTGGTAGTACCTGGTCAGCATCAGTTTTGGGTTTCAGATGACCTCAAACAGCTGAAGTCTATGTCGGCGGGATGCCCGTCGTTTCGCCGTCGGGGAGTCCGCAGCTTCGGAGGAGGCAGACGGGCGCTTCCTGCCGACCGCGACTCGTGTCCGTGCTGTCGTCTCGCGCGGCGGCACTTAGCGGCCTGGAGAGCCGTCCTGGGCTCCCTGGGCTGTGAATACTGAGGTCCCTGCTAGAAGGGAGTATTGCGGGCTCACCGGGCCCACACCCCCCGCGGACGACCGAAAAATGGCTCACATGGCCCCGACTGCCCCACGCCGGCAAGATCTCGGCGCCGGATAGACGCAGGCACCCTGTGGCAAAGTCGGAGCCAAGTGATTCCTGAGGCTGGAGGGTAGGGATGTCGGCACCAGTTCACGTTTCGATCGCCGGCAGACGGTTGGTGGCAGTTGGTCTTCTGAGACGGCAATAGCGGAATCCACCGCATCGGGGCTTCTCGTCCTCGAGCTTTCTGATGTGGGCAGAGCCGGCGTTGTACTGGTGGATGAAGTTGTACTGGTGGATGGGCGGGTAGACCGGAAGGAGATGGGTGCGGAAGCCGTTCCAGTACAAATTGGTCCATCCGGGCACATTGTTTGACGCAGGGAAGATGGTTTTTCGCTAGGGCGAACGGTTGGTCTCGCGTTTCCCTTTGACCTCTCTCGCCGTGTCGAACCGGACGGATCGGCGTCCTTCTCGCGGAATTTCATTGGGCGGCGCAGACTAACTCAAGCTGTAGCCTCAATTGGATGCATGTGCTGTTTCACGTGGAACCATGCCAAGCACACACTGGAGTTGCTACACGCACCCTGTTGATCGCGAAATATCAGACTACGGCGGATCGCAAAGTGTGGACGTCTGCTGGAGCATCACGGCTTAGCCGGCGCCAGGGACGCTTTGCGGGCAATCTCCGGAGCCACTCAGGGGGCGTTTCCCGATGAAGATGCAGACAACAGGGTCCCTGTGCATCTCGGCTTCTGACAGCTATACCTCCTTCGGATCTTCAGTGGCTGCGCATGGCGATTATGGTGCGGTTAGATGTGCAGGACGTGGCAGTGGCCAGGCATTGCCATTGATCTGCAGACGAAATCCGACTGACAGAAGTACTGCCGACCGAGCGGGACTGCAGCTGTTTCCTTTGGATCTCAATTTCTCCGCTGAATGCCTTCCACAGTTCTCTCGACCGATTTTCTCGAGCGGCGCCCATGCCAGATGCCGACCCAGCGCGGTGCCCTGCCGTCGACCCAAGACTGAGTTGGTTCTGTGGCATGGTTCTGAATGGACTCGCTCATCGGGCACTCCCCCCGGAGCGTCCAGCGCTCGGTAAGTGGCACCCCCCCCGGAGCGTCCGGCGCTCGGTAAGTCGCACTGCCCCCAATTGCAGGGCCTGTTTATGTTTCACGTGAAACGTTGACTAGGCGGGTGAATCCACAACGGGCTACCCATCTGTCACGGGCGACTGTTTGAAGGGCCTGCTGCGCCGGGTCAAAGTTGTGACTAGGTAGCGGTTGGCAAGTAGCCTGTCCGACACTGTGACCTCGTCGGCTTGTGGTGAAACAGACACGGACCCCTGGGGACCCGGGTCGCGCATTGGAATTTGGCCAACTGTGGATAGGTCTAGGACAAGCGCAACCTGGACTGCTCCGGTCACCCGGAATGCCGATGGGCTGGCGTGATGTCAGACGAAGACGCGCTGCCGCCGACCCCCCCGACCCCTGGTGCAGTCGAGTTTCGGCGGCTACCGGAATGTCGCGGCTCCCCCGTTGCTCGACGAAGAGTACGCCTGGCTGCCCGGCCTGTCCGCGGTCGTCGGATCAGGCTTGAGGTACACATCAAGATTGGCTCCATTTGAGTGAATGATCGAGGTGTGGTCCACGCTCGGGAGACCGACTGATGGAGGAGCTTCAAGCCATGTCGCCCTTCTGATTTCCTTCGGTGATGTTCGCAGCGCGGATGGGCCTGCGTCTAGTTGGAGATCGGAACCTGTCGCGATCCCGAGCTCTCGCCATCGCTACATCCTGCGATCGAGACGCACACAGATCCAGCACGTTGGAGTCCGTGACGGGTCGGTGGCAGCACCTCCCATGACGGCCCAACTGCCAATCGTCAGTCAGTAGTGACCGGACTCGAGCTCTTCTGTGACGTGTGCGTTGATGTCGGAGAGCCGTCGTACAGGTCCGACATGAGTACGTCCATGTATCGTCGGACCTCTCCCGACTATGTGGACGGCGTGTCACTTGGTGCGGTGGTCGGTGCATAACCCGGTGGATATCACTGTGGATAACTTTGTGGACAATTGACAACAACACTCCGCTCGTGGTGATGTCACGGTGCTGTACATCCAAGGACGTCATGGTTTGGGCCCGCCAGCGGATTCCTGTGTTTCACGTGAAACATTGCAGGTGGCTGTTTTCAGCGAGAATTTGGCACCAAAGGCGCCATTTCCGTGGATAGTGGGCACTCTTTTCACCATTGGCAGGCAATTTCGGCCATTCTGAAGCTTCCGCGACTATAGAAGTCTATAGTGACTCCCGTCACGGGGTGCACTGGCTCCTTGTCACCACGGGCCATGGCGAAAATCACAGCAGCGCCCATGTGGAAAGAGCTGTGGATAAACCTGTGGATATCGGATGTGGACAAATGGCGGGCGCTTGGGGAAAAGTCCGCTCCGGAGCGGATCCGTGACAACTTTGCTGCTGGCTCTGACAGCGGAAGATCCCTCGCTCCGAGTTCTATCGCGGATGTTCACAGCATCAGAAGACAGCCACCACGCATCCCCCGCTCTTCCTCATCAGCACTTTCCGGTCAATTGGAAGGCACCACTGTACGGCTACTCGGTAACCGGATCGCGGCTAGATCGTCAGGAATTTGCGCTCGAATTGCGGAACCATGGGGCAGAGATAGACACGCAGACCGTACCGAGCGTATTACCGGGAAGCCAGAAAATCTCGAAAGCTATGCCCTCGTATACGAGGTGCGTGCTGAAAGTCGTGGAACCTGCCGGGACAGCCCGCGGGCGGATAACTTTTCTTCACCGAACTTCAAACGTCTCGCTTCGCGGAGGCGGGCCGACTTCTTCACCGGACACCTCGACGCATTCCTGGCGTTCATGAGGCGTCGTCGCAAGTGGCAGGCCGGTTCACAGTGGCCTGTTGCGTAGAATCTGCGTCTTCATTTTCGAGGGGATTCATCCGCGGCTGGGTTGCGGTCTTGGGTATCAAACCTAGGGTGCAAGACAAGATTGGGGTCGCATTGGAGCCCGCAAGATGGGCTGACGGGCCGGCGACGAGTCTCCCGTCTGTCTTGGCGATGTGCCGTTCTTCGATCGCGAACGTGCCAGCCGCGGTGCCCGCGGCATTCTCCAGTTCTACGGTGCCGAGTGATTGCCTGGTCCGCCAGGCGATCCACGGTGGGAAGTGCGCTGTACGCGAAGTGGAGAAGGTTAGGGTATTCCAATTGCTACTCGACGGGGGTTGCCGTGGCCGCAATTGGCACCGTGGGTTGGCTCCCCGTATAGGTTCGTTGGAGAACGCGCGCCCATATGTCGGAGGCCGCTGACTGCCAGGCCTGGGTCCTCCAGGTGGTGGTCTCCAGGTGGCATCACGTCAGCGGTACCCCCATTGGTCCGGGCAGCGGTTTTCAAAGGAGCGCCGAGTTGAATACTTCCCCAGACTCCTGCGGATTTCACTTTCGTCGGCTCTAGTTGGAAGAGTGGGCACCGAGTGCTGACCTGAGGCACCGAGACCATCTATCCTACGGACGGTCTCTTCGGCCATTGTTGTGCCCGATGGTAGCTAGGATTCACCTACGTGGGGTTAGCGGATTTGCAGAACCAGGGCCGAGTCGTGACGGTGGAGTGACAGTGCTCAGCAACAGTCATGAAATCCCTTTTGGGCGGTGTGTTCAGTTGCCATCAGCGTTGGAATCAATGTGTCTGTTGGCAGCTGGTGCGAATTGAAAACCGGATTGGTTACTAAGGGCCGGTGTAGCTTGTGTTTCACGTGAAACATGGGCGGGTGCACATGAACCCTTCCCGGACATCCCTAGTACACATCGTGGCGAGCTGGTGCGTTGGTGCGTTGGTGCGTTGGTGCGCTGGACCGCTGGTGCCCTGGTGCGGCGGTGCCTTGGTGCCGTTGTCCGGAGCTCCGCCGGCATAGGAAGCCGGTCTGATCGGCGGCGCATTTCTGCGGCGTCCCACTGTCTAGCGGCTCCATGAGAGCAGAGTGTCGTCCTGAACCGAGTTGCCGCACATCAGCCGCGGCTGCCTGCGGGCTGTATGGGCGGGGTTGTCCTGCCAGTTGATCCTCTTGGCCCCGGCGGGTTTCCACTCATGTGCACGGTGAACACCCCGTTCCATGTGACCAGGCGACGTCCACGACGGAGGATTCGGCCATTCTTGCGCACCTACGGGTGTTGGATTCGTTAGAGAGGTGCATCGCAATTATGAGGAGTTGTGGAGCTTGACCGTCGCAAGGTCGTTTCTGATGCTGCACGTGTTAGGTGGATGTTTCACGTGAAACAGCGGTGGTCGCGACTGACGGGACCGTGATGGGGTAGCGGTCATTGTCGGCTCCCCCCGGACTTTGTGCCCGGGCACTCCCCTGGAAGGATGTCAGATTGCTGGCTGTACTGACGGCATACCAGGATGCGACTCACAGACGCCAGACGCCGATTACCCTGAGTTATCAACGGGCTCCACAGGTGTCGGCACGTTTCTGGTACGCACAGGGCGCTCACTGGGAGATCCCTTAGGAATACGTTCAGATCAGTTGACGATCCGTTGACGCCCCCTGGAGTGGTCCCCTTGCATGTATCGCTGGCGCTGAGAGAGGCCCAATGGGCACGGGAGTCGCTAAATCGGACGATGTTAGAGTCCCAGAACTATACCCAATCGTGCGGTGTCGTCCACATCCATGCGGAATCGTCCTCTGCCCGGACTGGGCCCCTTCGTGGACCAATCGTGAAGTCGACCAGTCGAAGTCGGTTGAGTTGCGGGGCTATCCGCTTCCTGGCTGAAAGCACGTGCCCGAGGTTGTCAAGAAATCGGGCGTTCGACTCGTTTGTTCAGTGCAGGGCTTCAATGAGTGTGAGGTTGTTGGCACCGCAGCGATGAAGGTGTGGGGTCGCCATCCTATATGTCCCCGGGATCGAGAGCAGTTGGCGCTGCTTGTGAACTGGACCAGGTTCCCGGGGCTGGTGCATCGGGGTATTACGATCTTGGGATGAACTTTGACGCACGAAAGGGTCTAGTCAGAGCCGCAGGATCTTCCGCCAAGCTATGGCGCGTTGGCAGGATGAGTGCTCCTTGATGGGCTCGCGCAGCAAGTTCGAAATCCAAAGGGCCTCCCGATGCCAAATTCTCGAGCAGGTTAGCTGAGTGTTTCACGTGAAACTATTCTCACGGGAGGGGTGAGCCTGAACGCATCGACTGGGGACGATTTTCTTTTGGACTGTCTCTGAGAACCTGGTAGCTGAACAACCGTCGCCGTTCCGAGACTCCAGATTCAGCACCATGTGGACTCGCCCAGGTTCGCGTGGCCACTGGGAAGTTTGCGTGCCCACTGGGAACAGGGGTGACAGTGTTTCACGTGAAACACTCGCAGGCTTGGACGAGGATCGATCAGCATTTGGCGGCGACGCCCCAGATCGGATCTGGCCCCGACACAGTCAGATACCCAAGGAGCTCCTCGACTAGTTCAGCGAGACGACGGCGACGCTAGAATGCACGGCAAGTCCCCCAAGTGGCCCCGCCATTCGAGGCCGTGAGCCACTTCGCACCGTGGGCCAATCCTGAAGAGAATCTCGATCCGAAACAACCAGCCGGAGTTGTGGAATGCCGGTCACCCCGCTGGGCACGCTTCTATCCGATGGGAGTAGGTCGAGCGCTCCCCCGAAACAGCTCGTGGGCAGGTTGCCAGGCCGCCAGTGCCCCGTCCGCGAGGGCCTGCCGTCCGCCAGGTTGCCAGGCCGCCAGTGCCCCGTCCGCCAGGCTGCCGCCGGCCAGTCCCCTGACCGGCAACTCGTAGCCAGCCCTGTACGCCGTCACTCGCGACCCCGGCCATCGCGCCCGCTACTCGGCCATAGCCAGCAAAGCCAAGGACAGAAAAGCGGTGGCCACCACCTGTCCAGGTGATGGCCACCGCTTTTAGTATCCCGGGTTGCCGGGCTACGCATGATGCCGCTTAGACGGTCAGCGTACTACGACAGGACGTCAGCAAATTCCTTCTCAAAGAACTGCTTCGGCTTGGCGCCGATAACGGTGTTCTTCACCTCGCCACCCTGGAACAGGTAGACGGCGGGAATGGACGTGATGCCGTATTCGGCTGCGATTGCCGGGTTGTCATCTACGTTTACCTTGACGACATTGACCTTCTCGCTGTACTCAACGGAGATCTCGTCCAGGATAGGGCCCAGCTTGCGGCAGGGACCGCACCATTCGGCCCAGAAATCCACGATGACCGGCTTGTCGGCCGAGAGTACATCCGTGCTGAAGCTTGCGTCGGTTACGTCTTTCGCGTTGCTCATTGTTTTGTTGTTTCCCTTCGGATCAATAGTGCGCTGTTAGGCGTGGAAGTCTGCGAGATAGTGCTCGACGTCGATAGCTGCCACGCAACCGGAGCCGGAGGCGGTGATGGCCTGGCGGTAGGTGGGGTCTACAACGTCGCCGGCAGCGAATACACCCTTGACGCTCGTCTTGGAGCTGCGCCCTTCAACGGCAATGGTGCCGGCCGGAGTGATTTCCAGGGTGTCCTTGATGAGCTCGGTGCGTGGATCGTTTCCGATGGCTACGAATACGCCGGTGACAGCCAATTCGGATTCGCTGCCGTCAACGAGGTTCTTCAGCTTCAAGCCTGTGACCTTATCGCCGCCGAGGACATCTTCAACAGCGGTGTTCCACACAAAGTTGATCTTTTCGTGGGCCTGTGCGCGGTCACCCATGATCTTGGAAGCCTTGAGCGTGTCCCGGCGGTGCACCACGGTGACGGACTTGGCAAACTTGGTGAGGAACAGTGCTTCTTCCATGGCGGAGTCGCCGCCGCCGATGACCGCGATGTCCTGGTCCTTGAAAAAGAAACCATCACAGGTTGCACACCAGCTAACGCCGTGGCCTGAGAGTCGCTTTTCGTTCGGTAGGCCGAGCTCACGGTAAGCCGATCCGGTGGACAGGATAATGGCGCGAGCCTGGAAGGTCTCCCCCGTCGCGATGGTGACGGATTTGATGTCGCCGTCGAGATCCAAAGCCGTGACGTCCTCGAACTGGATCTCCGTGCCGAACCGGGCGGCCTGCTTTTCGAAGTTCTCCATGAGGTCGGGACCCATGATGCCTTCAGGGAATCCGGGATAGTTTTCCACGTCGGTGGTGTTCATCAACTCCCCGCCGGCAGTGACGGAACCGGCAAGGAGCAGCGGCTTAAGGTTGGCGCGTGCCGTATAAACTGCAGCCGTGTAGCCTGCAGGGCCGGAGCCGACGATGATGACATCACGTACTTGGGACGCGGTGTTTTCTGCGGTGCTCACTGAACGGTGAACCTCTTCCTTAGTCGATGCGCCTGCTTTTGCTGGCCGGCCACATGGCACAACCCATTGTTGATCCTGAATATTCCGGGCATGGAGGTAGGCCAACAAGACGCCACCACTCAGGGTACCGCCTAGTCGTTCCGGAAAAAGCCGTGTTACCGGGCACAGAAGGTGCTCTGGCCCGGGGCAGCCCCGTGTTGGCCGGGGGTCAGCCCGCTACTGGACCTTGATCTCGCCGAGGCGGAGACCATAGCCGAAGCGGGTTTTCGGTGCAGCCAGCTTGGGCAGGTTCTTGATGGACACGATCACGTACTGGGCAGTGACCGGCTCCGGGAGCGGCATGGTCAGATCCGGTGAGGTGAAGCTGTTGGTCCCGACCTGCTTGGCGCCTTCCAGGGACGGACGGTCATTTGTCAGCACGCTGATATTGCCTCCGGAGCCGCCAAGCTGGCTGAGCGTGATGGACGAAACCTTCGAGGGGCTCTTCAGCTTCACCACCAGGGAAACATCGGGAGCCAGCCCGCCCCAGTTGTCCGTTGCAAACTCCATGTCCGACCAGTAGCTTGCCGCATTGCCGTCGAACGTCTTTGAAAGGTCACCATCGTAGGTGGCGGCAAAATCGAAGTCGCCAAGGCGGGAGACGCCCTCGACGGCGGGCGGACCTGCGGCCGGCGCTGTGGACTGGCTTGCTGTCGGCTCGCCGCTGGTCTGTGGCTGGGACGCGCTGCTTGAGGTTCCGGGAGCGGGGTTGCTCTGGGGCTCGCTCTTGAAGAGGCTCCCGAGGTTGGAGACGGCAAAGATGAGGCCGACCACTAGCACGGCAGCAAGCAGCCCTCCTACGAGCCACCGCATTGACCGCGGCTCGCGCTCCGGTGGCTCGTCGTCGTCGTAATATTCGTCCGCTTCGTCGCCCCGACCGCCACCGGCGAATGCCGGGAATGTGGCTGCCATCCGTTCGCGGGCGGTCCTGGCCGGCCCGGTGGAGGGCGCCTCTTCTTCCGGGTAGTCATAGTCGTTGTTCGCCCACAGGGAGACTTTGGGCGATTCGGCTTCTGCGCGGGCCTGGGCGTTGGGGTTTTCGGTGTTCCGGCCGGCGGGTACGGCCTGCTGCGGGGTGGTCGCCTGAGGTGCAGTGGTGGGTTCCCGGGACGCTTTGCCAGCCGCTGCGCCACCGGCAGCGAGCCCGGCTGCGCCGGCAGCGGCTCCAGCAGCGGCAGCAGCGCCGGCTCCATGCCCGCGTGCCTGGCCCGAGTCGGATCCCGAGGAGCCGACGGAGGGGGCCGACGTCGGGCGAACGGGCGCGGTGCGGGGCGGCACCACGGGAGGGACAACCGGCGGGGACGTGGGCTTGCGGTCCTGGCCGGCCGGCTGGTTGTTGCCGTAGTTGATGTAGCCGGCGTCGACTTCTTCCTCGTCGTACAGGCCGTCATATGTTTCCGGCTCGTGGGACCGGGCGGTACCGAAAATCTCGCTGCCCAGCGTGTCCGTGAAGAAGGGCTCCACATAGGGCGGGTTGGAGGCAACCACGAGGTCCAGGAGATCGGCGGCTGACGTGTGGTTGGTGATCAGGTAGGTGGTGGACTCGCTGACGCCAAGATCGAGGATCTGCACGTTTCCGGGCCGTTCCCCGGTGGCAACCTCGCGGGCGCTCTGGGCCACCTGCTCCGCGTTATCCGGACCCGCAACCAGGATGCTCACCGGCCGGTTGAGGACCTGGTCAACACCATCCAGCACCAGATCATGGTCGTGTGAGGTCAATACGGTGGCGGTGACCTTGTAGCGGCCGCCGAGCACTGATCCAACATCGATCGGGTGGGACACGGGTTCCTCCTAGACTGCCCGGGGAATCCCCGCCTCAATCATGCCAAAGCGGATACGCCGGTTAGCCGGTTAATTTCTGGTCTGTTACTACTACCCTAGTTAGCTTCTGATCCTAGCCGATGGTGCGTTACGGCCGTGTGAGACAGGCACGGTGAAACCGCGGCAGTTCACCTCTTTTTCTTCCGCCGACCTCCCGAGCGGGTGCTGAAGTGCGGGTTGCGGCCGGCCGTTCCCTGGAAGGTACGGCGCCCGGGCAGCGGGATTTCCTCGCGCATGATGCTACCCCGCGCGGTGGTGGGCACATCCTCGGACGGAAGGTATTCACCCGCGGAAGCGGTTTGGTACGCGTCATGGTCCGGTGCCGGTTCCTCAACCTGCGGTCCCGCACGGAACGATGCCGCATCGAACTCTCCGGAAATTCGGGGGATCAGGCCGGTGTCAACCGAAACGGTGGCGCGCTCCGGCGTCGTGCGTCCCCGGAGCCCAGCGGTATCCCGCGCCTTATCCGCTGCGGTGTCCGCCGGTGCAGTTGGGGCGGACCGCCGCCCCAGCCTGCCGAGAAGCGGCTGCAGCAGGTCGCGGAGTTCCGTGACGCGGAAGAGCTTGAGCAGGAACAGGTACGCCACGAGCATCACAGGCCCGACGACGACGACGGTCACCAAGGCCTCGATCCGGCCGCTCCAGGCGAACCCGTCGGCGCTGTAGCTGCCCATGAGCCATAGCGCACCGGCGCCGGCCACGGCGGAACCCAGTGCCGCGTAACCCATCCGTATGTACGAATTGGCGATGCGGGGGCCGTCAAGGTGCCCCAGAAGGCGGCGGAGAAAGTGCGCACTCACAATCACGGACAGGATGTTGCCGCCCGTGTAAAGGATGGCTATGGCAAAGATGATCTGGTTGTACGGCAAGAACTGGATGGCGAAGGCCGCAACCACGTTGACGATCGCCAGGACCAGCTGGATGTAGAAGGGCGTGCGGGCATCCTCGTTGGCGTAAAAGACCCGGGACATCATGAAGTTGGCGCTCATGAACGGCGTGCTGAGGGCCAGGATGGTCAGGGTCTGCGCGAGCATCACGCCGTCCTGCACCTTGCCGCCGGAGAAGAACATGCCCAGCGGTCCGGCCAGTGCGAAGAGAGCCAATGCGCCAAAGACCGTGGCCACTGCCATGGTCCGCAGGCCGTGGGACAGGGCGTCCCGCAAGGCCGCACTGTCGCCGTCCTGGGAGGCCCGCGTCATCCTGTTGAACAGAACGGTGGCCAGCGAGAGGGCGATGATCGAGTGCGGCAGCAGGTATAGCTGGCTGGCCACTTCCAGCACGGCGTTGCCCGGGAGGAACCCGGCCGCCGGATCCCCGGCACGCTCGAGGCGCAGGCGTTCGGTACCCGGAATAGTGGCAATGCGCATTACGTACAGGAAGGCGAGCTGGCCGACGGCGGCAGTAAGGAGCGTCCAGACGCTCAGTTTTGCGGCCTGCCCCAGGCCCACTCCGCGCCAACCAAACCTTGGACGGAGTCCCAGCCGGAGCCGGAATACCGGAATCAGCAGGATGGCCGTCTGGGCCACCACGCCGATGGTGGAAAACCCGGCGATAAGGAACGTCTGGGTGGGTCCCCAGTTGTCCAGGGTGTGGGGATTTGTGACGTTGGCCCCGAGGATCCAGATGAACATGCCCAGGCCGGCGATGGCCACGATGTTGTTCAGGATAGGTGCCCACATTGCCGGTCCGAACGCCCCGTTGGCGTTCAGAACCTGCGTGAGCAGGGCATACAGGCCGTAAAAGAAGATCTGGGGCAGGCACCAGAAGGCGAAGGAAACCGCCAGTGATTTCTGTTCCGCCGAATAGCCCTGCGTGGTCAGCTCAATAACCCACGGCGCCAGGAGGGTCACCAGCAGCGTCAGGCTGAGAAGCACCAGGACAGCCAGGGTGAGCAGGCGGCTGATGTAGTCCGCTCCCCTGTCCGGGGCCTTGCTGGCCTTGATGATCTGGGGCACCAGGACGGCGTTGAACACACCACCGGCCACGAGGAGGAAGATCAGGTTGGGCAGGTTGTTGGCATTGATAAAGGTGTCATTGACCGTGGAGCCGAGGCCAAGGGCTGCACCCAGCATCCAGGTCTTGCCGAAGCCCAGGAACCGGGAGACGAGTGTTCCGGCCGCCATGACGGCACTGGAGCGGGCCTCGCTGGGCTGGACGGTCTTGGAATCAGTCACAGAACCTCAGAGGTGATCCGGCAGGACTTCCCTGGCGAGGTCCGCGATGCGGCGCTCATTCGGAAAAGACAGCTTGCGGGCGAGCTCCTGGATGGGCACCCAGGCGACATCCACGGCTTCCTGGTCGGGATCGTTTTCGATAGTCAGCTCGCCGCCCGTGGCCCGGAGCAGGTAGTGGTGGACGGTCTTGTGGACGCGGTGTCCGCTGACGGTAAACCAGTAGTCGATACTGCCCAGCGGGGCCAGGATGCTTCCGCTGATGCCGGTTTCTTCGGCGATCTCGCGGACGGCCGCTTCCTCGTTCTTTTCCTTGCCCTCCGGATGGCCCTTCGGCAGGCACCACTCGAGGCGTCCCCCGCGGTTGAGGCGGGCGATGATCGCAACCCTCAGTTCGCCGTCGGACGTGTCAACAACAACACCGCCGGCGGAGATTTCCTCAACGGTGGGCAGCGAGGCCGGTCCCGAGTGCTGGGCGGGCGCGACATGGGCACCGATTGCCGACGGCAACGGTGGGTTTGTCCTCCTGCCAGGAGCACTCGGTACGGGATGGGCCATGAAGTCCACTCTAACGACTCTTGCCCGTTCCTGATGACCGGAACATGACAAGAAAGTGGACTGCGTATGACGTAGATTCCGGAAGCCACGGTGTAACGGCGCGGTTAGGCGGCCCCGATTGGTGCTTGTTGGCATGGTTTTCTGACAAGCTTAAGTAACTATGGCGCACGCACATCAAAAGTCCGACCCGCACACCGTCGATTTCCAGGTGGCCCCGGTGGTCCTGGAGCTCGGGCAGCGCTTCGTCGACGCCGGACACGAATTGTCGCTGGTGGGCGGCCCCGTTCGTGACCTGTTCCTGGGCAGGCTCTCCCCCGACCTTGACTTCACCACGGACGCCACACCGGACCAGACTCTGGCGCTCATCAAGAAATGGGCGGACAACTTCTGGGAGATCGGACGGGCATTCGGCACCATCGGTATGCGGAAGTCCGGCTTCCAGATTGAGATCACCACCTACCGCGCCGAGGCTTACGACCCGGAGTCACGCAAGCCCGTCGTCGCGTTCGGGTCATCCCTCACGGATGACCTCCTGCGCCGCGACTTCACCATCAACGCCATGGCGCTGCGGCTGCCCTCGATGGAATTGGTTGATCCGTTCGGCGGCGTCCGCGACCTCCATGCTTCCGTTCTGGCCACTCCAAGTTCGCCGGAGTCGTCCTTTTCCGATGACCCGCTACGCATGATGCGGGCCGCCCGCTTCGCCTCCCAGCTCGGTGTGGCGGTCCGCGAGGACGTTAAGCAGGCGATGACGCAGATGGCGGAACGGATCACCATCATTTCCGCGGAACGTATCCGCGAGGAGCTGGTGAAGCTCGTCTGCGGAGCGCATCCCCGCGTGGGCATCGACCTCCTGGTGGACACCGGCCTGGCCGAATTCGTCCTGCCGGAAGTTTCCGCGCTGCGGCTCGAAGCGGACGAACACCACCGCCACAAGGACGTTTACCAGCATTCCCTACAGGTACTTGAGCAGGCCGCATCCCTGGAGACGGATTCCGACGGCGCCGTGCCCGGCCCCGATTTTGTGCTGCGGTTTGCTGCCCTTATGCACGACGTCGGCAAGCCTGCGACGCGCCGTTTCGAACCGGGCGGTGCCGTGAGCTTCCGCCACCACGACATGGTGGGCTCCAAACTGACCAAGAAGCGGATGAAGGCCCTCCGCTTCGACAACGACACCATCAAGGCCGTGGCACGCCTGGTGGAGCTGCATATGCGTTTCTACGGCTACGGCGAGGCCGGGTGGAGCGACTCCGCCGTCCGCCGCTACGTGACGGACGCCGGGCCCCTCCTGGAACGCCTGCACCGGTTAACGCGGTCGGATGTGACCACACGCAACCAGCGCAAGGCCGACAGGCTTTCCTTCGCCTATGACGACCTCGAGGCGCGCATTGCGGCGCTGCGCGAGCAGGAATCGCTGGAAGCGGTCCGGCCTGACCTTGACGGCGGCCAGATCATGGCCCTGCTCGGGCTGAAGCCCGGGCCGGTGGTGGGCAAGGCCTACAAATTCCTGCTTGAAGAGCGCATGGAGCACGGGCCGCTCGATCCCGCAGTGGCCGAGGCCAGGCTGCGCGAGTGGTGGGCAAGCCAGCCCGAGGCCGCAGAACAGCAGCCGGCCGCCGGCGTCGAACTTTCCACTACCGAGGAGTCATAAGTGATTTCACTTAACAGCACCGCACGCCCCCAGCTTTGGATCCTGCGCCACGGTGAGACTGAATGGTCCAAGAGCGGCCAGTACACCGGGCTCACCGACCTGCCCCTGACGGTGGAGGGCGAGCAGCAGTCCGTGGAGGCACGGAAGATTCTCGACGGTGTTGACTTCGACCTGGTGCTCACCTCACCCCTGCGGCGCGCCCGCCGGACGGCGGAACTGGCGGGATTCCCCGACGCTGAACAGGAACCCCTGGCAGTGGAATGGAACTACGGCGACTACGAAGGCATCAGTTCCGACCTGATCCGCAAGGACAACCCGGAGTACCTGATCTGGACGCACGGCGTGCCCAACGGCGAGGCCCTTGAGGAAGTGGCTGCACGGGCGGACAAAATTGTGGCCCGCGTGCTGGAATCCGGACTGGACAACGTACTGATTGTGGCCCATGGACACTTCTCCAGGATCCTGACCGCACGCTGGTTGGGACTGGACCCGCACGAGGGCCGGCATTTCATCCTGGGGACGGCCAAAGTCTGCACGCTGGGGTGGGACAAGAAGACCCCGGCCGTGGTCCGCTGGGGACTATAAAGACGATTTATCAAATATTTCCTGCAATTCTTCAAATCCGCTAGTCAAATGCACCAATGCTGGTGTAATTTTATTCCTGACTCCAGTGCGTTTTGCCAGGGTCATCGGCGCGTGCTGTCCGGTTAGTCAACCGAACAGCGGCAGAACAGAAAAGGAGGTTGGGAGAAATGATTACTTTGACTAGCGGATGGAAGATGACCATCACCGCCACCCCGGCCTCTGCTGCTGTCGCGCGCCCTTTTCACGGAGTGACTGCCTCCTAACCTGGCGATTCCGGCCTTCCGGCCGAATCCTTGTGGCGGCATCCTGACTCGGGAAGCTCCCCGGCAGCCAGCCGTAAAGCGGGCCCCATGCGGTTACGCAACACCCCATAGTTCGGAACCCGGCTTCTTGTTGGGGTCTGTGGCGTAGCTGCATCTTGGAGCCATTCTTCGCTTGGCGAAATCCACCAATTGCTTCGGTCTTTATTCCGGAGCCAATTCACCGGGCATTCCTATGCCTAATTACTGCCATTAATTCCGTCAATTAACTGGCCCTATTCGTCATGCCCAATTCCGGGCGCAAACACTCATCAAAGGACCCTAAGTGAGCAGCACTGCCAGCACCATGCAACACGTCGACCGTGGCCGACGACGCCTGACAACACCCCGGAAGGAGGTAACCATGATGAAAAGGCTCCGTGCCGTTCTGCGCTTTGGCTGGCAGCCGGCGATGAAGGAGAAGACGCTGTTCAACGGCCAGCTCCTCGACCAGAACCGTGAAGACGTGTATGTCGTCCTGCACCAGATGGGTGGCGTCATTCGCTGAGTAGGCGACCGTCGTTCCCTCAACTACCGCGCTGCAGCCGGTAACGGACATATCCAGGAGATCCAATGGCGGCGAGCAAAATTGATGCACAAAAGGCCCACGCGGCGACGCGTGGGCTTTTTGTTGGCCGGTACAGCCGTCAGGCCGGGACGACTGGTGCGCAGCTGCGACGGTAAGCTCGAGGCATGCAGGAGACAATGCCGCCGGCGCACCGGAAACGGTCCCGCCTGGTTATCCCGAGCCGAAGTGATCTCCTGCTCAGGAACTTCACCGAGCTGATCGGCGGGCCCATGGGGCGCCGGGCTGAACCCGGAGTCGTCTCGCCGGGTATTTTCACCGTTGAACGCGTTCTGATCATCCTCACGGTTCTGGCCGCCCTGGCAAGCATCATGGTCAAGAACTACTGCCGCGCAAACGGCTGGGAGTCGCCGGGACAGTTCTACTCCACCTGTTATTCGGATTTCCCGGAGCTTTTCCGCAACCGCGGACTGGGCGATGGCACCTTTCCCTTTTTCAGTGAAGGCAGCTTCTTCGAATATCCCGTCCTGATGGGAATCATCGCGGGCCTGACAGCCATGCTGGTCCCGGGGCAGGGCCCCACCGACGCACGCATTCTCGGCTACTTCGACGTCAATGCCACTCTCATCGCCGCCGTCTGGATCGTCACGGTCCTCGCAACTGCTCGCATGAGCCGGCGCCGGCCGTGGGACGCCGCTATGGTGGCGGTGGCCCCCGGTATCATCCTCGCCGGGGTGATCAACTGGGACATGTGGGCCGTGTGCCTGCTGGCCGTCGGGATGTATTTCTTCTCCCGTGACCGGCTGGTGCTGGCCGGCGTCCTGATCGGTTTGGGCACGGCCACCAAGCTCTACCCGGTCCTGATCTTCGGGGCGATCCTCCTGCTGGCGCTGCGGACCGGAAAGATCCGACCCCTGCTGGTCACCGCCGCCGCGGCCGCCGCCGCATGGCTCGCCATCAACCTCCCCATCGCCGCGATGAATCCCTCCGGCTGGAAGTACTTCTACCAGTTCACCGAGGACCGCCCGGCCGGCTACAGCTCCCCCTGGTTCGCCTACAACCTGGTGGCCGGGCGCCTGCAATGGATGCCTCTGGGGCCCGAAGCGATCAACACCCTTGCCCTCAACCTGTTCCTCATCAGCTGCGTGCTCATCGCCTTGCTGGCGCTGACGTCACCGCGCCGCCCCAGGCTCGCCCAGCTGGCGTTCCTGATAGTTGCGGCATTCATCCTGACCAACAAGGTCTATTCACCGCAGTTCGTTATCTGGCTGATCCCCCTTCTGGCCCTGGCCCGCCCGCGCTGGCGCGACTTCCTGATCTGGCAGGGCATCGAAGGCCTGCACTGGGCGGCGGTCTGGATGTACCTCGGGCAGGTAACGAGCGGGGGCCCGACCCAGCACAACATTGATATGCCCTATTACGTGCTGGCGGTGGGCCTGCACATGATTGCCACGGCATACCTGATGGTCCGGGTCGCCTGGGATATCTGGGACCCGGGCTACGACATCATCCGCCGCCACTCGCTGGACGATCCCCAAGGAGGGCCGTTCGACGACGCACCCGACTGGTTGCGACTGGATCCGGCGAACCCTGCCGCTTCGGTGCTCCCCTGGCGGAGGGCGGCCAGCGATGCCTGACGTCGCCGTCGTCGGCTCCGGTCCCAACGGCCTTGCCGCAGCGGTAACAATGGCCCGCGCCGGCCTCAAGGTTCATGTGTTTGAGGAGGCAGCCACTCCCGGCGGCGGCCTTCGGACCTCCGAACTGATGCAGCCCGGCCACCTGCATGATATTTGCTCGGCAGTCCAGCCGATGGCGCTGGCCTCCCCCTTTTTCCAGGCCTTCGAGCTGGCGCGGCGAATCCACCTCATCACGCCCGAGCTCTCCTTCGCGTCGCCCCTGGACGGGGGCCGGGCTGCGCTGGCGTACCGCTCCCTGGACCGCACTGCTGAGGGGCTCGGACGGGACGGCCCCGCGTACCACCGCCTGATGACACCCCTCGTCCGTCGGGCCGCCGGCGTTGCCGATTTCACCCTCAACCAGCTCTTGCGGATCCCGCACGACCCCGTTGCAGCAGTGCTATTCGGCCTGCGGACCCTTGAGCAGGGCTCACCGGCATGGAACACCAGATTCAGGGACGATCTGGCACCGGCCCTCCTGACTGGTGTTGCCGCGCATTCCGTGGGCGCCTTGCCGTCGCTGGCACCCGCCGGTGCAGGGCTCATGCTGGGCACGCTGGCGCATGCGCAGGGCTGGCCTATTCCGACGGGCGGGTCAGCTTCCATCGCCAGCGCCATGGTCCGGGACATCGAAGCGCACGGCGGGTCCGTGGAAACCGGGCGGCGGATCGATTCCCTGGCGGAACTGCCGGCGGTCAGGGCGACACTCCTGGATATAGCGCCCCCGGCACTGCTCAGGCTTTCCGGAGACAGGTTGCCCGCCGGGTACCGTCGGTCCCTGGCGTCATATCGGTTCGGGAACGCCGCCTGCAAGGTCGATTTCATCCTGGCCGGACCGGTTCCGTGGCAAGCGGCGGACTTGGCGGACGCCGGCACCGTCCACGTGGGCGGCACGCGAGCCGAGATGGCCGAAGCCGAAAACCAGGTGGCTGCCGGAAAGCACCCGGATCGTCCCTACGTCCTGGTGTCCCAGCCTTCGCGGTTTGACGATTCCCGCGCCCCGAAGGGACGGCACATCCTGTGGACGTACTGCCATGTTCCGGCTGGATCAACCAAGGACATGGCGGAGGCTGTGACGGCGCAATTGGAACGTTTTGCCCCTGGTTTCCGTGACCTTGTGGTCCAGGTGCAGGTGACGACGGCGGCCGGACTGGCTGTATACAACCAGAACTACGTGGGCGGCGACTTCGCGGCGGGTTTGATGGACCTCCGCGGGCTGATACAGAGGCCAGTGGTCAGTCCCGTCCCGTGGCGAACTCCCCTGCCGGGCGTGTACCTGTGCTCCTCCTCCACCCCTCCCGGTCCCGGCGTTACCGGCATGCCCGGCTTCCACGCCGCGAAATATGCCCTCAAAGACATATTCGGGTTGCCGCTTCCCCGGCTTGGCCTGTAGCGCCGGCTCCGGTGGCCTCGGCCTGCGGGGGCCGTGGTACGGTCCGCCAGATCAGGAAACGGGGTATCCCGGCTCGCCGACCGCGCTGGCGTCCGTGTTCGCAACTGTGAAGCGCGCCCGATGGTGGGCCGGATTTTCCAACTCGTCCAGCATTGCTGCGGCAAAGTCCTGGGTAGTGATGGACCGGCCGGCGGGTGAGTTGTCCGCCGTCACATACTTGCCGGTGCGGATGCCCGGCTGCATGACTGGGGCGGGCGCCAGCATGGTCCAGTTAAGCGACTCCGGAGCGGATCGAATTTCATCGTAGGCGGCGGCCATGGTGCGGGCTTCGGGGCGGTAGGGCTCAGGAAAATCGGGCGAATCACACAGGCGCACACCGTTGATTTCGAGTGCGCCGGCGCCCCCTACCACCAGCAGGCGCGTTGTACCGGCACTGCCGAAAGCTGCCTTCATGGCGGCCAGCCATTCGCCGTGATCACCGCCCGTGCGACTGGGCACCGTGGCCAGCACCACGGCGTCGTGATCGCTGGCAACGCTCGCGAACATGCGTGTGTCTGCCAGTTCCGCGCTGCAGGCCGTGGCGCCGGGGAGTGCAGCGCCTGTCCGCGAAATGGCGGTGACTTTGTGGCCCCGCCGCAGCGATTCCTTGACGATCTGGCCGCCCACCATGCCGGTGGCACCGTACACCGCGATTTTCATGCCGCTCCTCGGACTGGGTATCGTAGAAATTCACAGTATCTCTAGGATACCTAGGGGCGCAGAAGAAACGAGGCTGCCTAATCGATACCAACCAACTTGTCGCCTGGCCGGGCGGAGACATCATGGATCCGAAGTGCCCCTCGCGGGTTGTCTTTCAGAGGGTCGGTGACAAATGGGCCTCCCTGGTGGTGCAGGTCCTGGCGGACGGACCGGTCCGTTTCTCCGAACTGCGCAAGCATGTCCACGTAATTACCCCCAAGGTCCTTACCCAGACGCTCAGGGCGCTGGAACGGGACGGGCTGATCACCAGAACGGTGTTCGCCCAGGTCCCGCCCCGCGTTGACTACCAGCTGACTGACCTCGGGGTGTCCCTGTTGGGTCCGCTGACCGTGCTCAGGGAATGGGCTGAGTCAAATGTCGCCGGCATTCTGGGCGCCAGGGAAGCTTACGATGACGCCCGTGACGGGGCTTTGGCGGGCTGAAGGGCAGAAATCCGCCCGTCGCGCACGCTGGCCACGAGGTCTGTCATTGGCACGAATTCGGTGTCGTGGGTGACCATCACAGTGGCCACATTGAATTCGTCCGTGACCTCGCGCAGGAGCCGGATGATGCCCCCGCTCCGCTCGTGGTCCAGGGCGGCGGTAGGTTCGTCCACCAGAAGCACCTTGGGGCGGCCCATCAGGGCGCGGGCGATGTTGACGCGTTGACGCTGTCCGCCGGACAGCTGATGCGGACGCTTGTCCCGCACGGTACCGAGTCCGACGACGTCCAGAAGCTCGTCGGCGCGCCTGCGGGCCGCAGCCAGGGGTTTCCCGCGCAGATGGTCCGCGAGGAGAAGCTGCTCGGCCGCGGTCAGGGACGGCAGAAGATTCGGCTGTTGGAAGATGATGCCGATCCGTTCCCTGCGCAGGGCTGTCAGCTCAGCGTCGCGCAGGCCGTTGGCCTCCTGCCCGTCGATGGTCACCACGCCCGAGGTGGGACGGATGAGCGCCGCTGAGACTGCAAGGATGGAGGACTTGCCGGATCCCGACGGTCCTACGAGGGCGAGAAATTCCCCTGTGCCGAGTGCGAGGTTCACGCAGTCCAGTGCCTTGAGGGTGGTGTCTCCGTCCGGGTACTCGAGCGTCACGTTGACCAGGTTGAGCGGGGTATCCAATGGAGTATGCCTTTCAGGGAATATAAATGTGGAAGGATCATGGGGGCGGAGTCAGTTGCCGCCGAGGGCAAGCAGGGGGTCAACCCTGGTCACGCCGCGGACGGCCACTGCTGCACCGCACAGGCCCAGGAGCAGGATGCCGGCGATGGGCACCAGCGTGGTGGCGGGGGTGAGCAGGAACGGCGCCGCCTGTGCCGCCAGGTACCCGCCGAGCAGGCCCGTTCCGCCGCCGGCAAATGTCCCCGCGGCCAGCACCATCAGGGCCTGTCCCATTGCATCCCGGAGTACGTAGCCGGGCGACCCGCCCATCGCCTTGACCACGGCAATGTCCCGGGTCCGCTGAACGGTCCACACCGTCAGGAAGGCCACGATCACAAGGGCGGAGATGCCGTACAGGAACGCCTGCATCAACATCAGCGAGCCGTTCTCGCTCTTGAAGGATCCGAGGGCCTGGAACGAACCGTCGCGGGTGGTGCTGACCGTCCCGGCCGCAGCATCGGCGGCGTCCACGTCAACCTGGGCGCCGGCGTCGAACGTCACGGCCAGTACGGTGCCCAGGGACCCGCTGCCGATGCGGGCCAGTTGCCGCCAGTCACTCAACGAGGTCCAGACGACGCCGGTGTGTGAATACCACTGGTCAGAAACGATGCCCGCAACGGCAAGTTCGACGCCGCCCACTGCCAGGAGGCTGCCGGGGCTGAGATGCAGGTCCGCTGCGAGGGTTTCGCCCACCACGACCGTTCCGTCGTCCGCGGGATCAGGCATGGGGCTGGCCGGGCCCGCGGACAGCCCGTTACTGCCGCCGAAGACTGCCACGTTTGCGGTGCCGCCAGGCGAACCGGCCGTGCCAACGGCCTGCGCTCGGACCTGGCTGATCCCGAGCGCCTCCACCCCGGCAACGCCGTCCTGCGCGGACCAGGCGGCCAGCTGCTCCCGGGTCACTTCCGACTCGGTAAACGACGCCTTGGCCGGAGTGCCCGCCGGGGCCCCGAAGACTATCTGGTCGGTCCGCAGCCCGGCGATCGCCGAGGTTGACTGGTTGCCCAGGCCGGCAGTCAGTCCCGAGAGCATCACGAGCAGCAAGGTGATCAGGGCGATGACTGCTGCCATCAGGACGAAGCGGCCTTTGGCAAAGCGGAGATCGCGAATGGCGAGAAACACGTGGTTCCTTTCGTGGTGGTGTGGTGCTGTTTCCCACTCTTCCGCCACGGACGGCAGCGCACATCGGCCTCCCGGTTGGCCATCCGGAGACACCGGGTGGAGCAGCGGCTCAACCAAATGGTTGATCTCCGGCCGCCGGGCCCGATTTCACCGTGAAACGGGAGTCGTGGAGGATACGCTGGATTGATGCGAGGCACGTGGTGATCCAAAGCGAACCCAGCGGTTCGGCGATAATCCTGCGGCTCCTGAGAATCAGCCTCCACGTGGGCTTCGCCGTCTTGCTTCTGGTGGCCATGGCGCGCGTCCTGATGTCCGGTCCGGCGCTGTCGGGCTGGCTTTCCCTGGTCCTTGCCGTGGTGCTCGCAGCCGTCTACCTCACCGGCACGGTCCTGGAGAAACGCCACTCCACGGATGCGAAGCGCTTTGATCCGCGGCGATATGCACCATGGTGGCTCGGGGCAGTCTCGGCCTTGTGGCTGGTGCTCATCTGGTCCAGCGCGGATTTCGTCTGGCTGGCCTTTCCACTCTTCTTCCTGCAGCTCCACGTACTGCGGCGGCGTGCGGCCCTCCCGGTCATTGCGGCGTCCACCGTGCTGGTTGTGGTGGCGCTTTGGTTCCACAACAGAGGCGCGGCCGGCCCGGCCCTGGAGCTGCCGATGGTGCTGGGGCCGGTATTCGGAGCGGCGTTCGCCGTGGTTACCGGCCTCGCGTACCGGGCGCTGTACCTTGAGGGCGAGAACCAGCGCCTCGCGGCCGAGGAGTTGCGACGGACGCGCGGCGAACTGGCCCGCAGCCAGCACGACGCCGGAACCCTCACCGAGCGGGCACGGCTGGCCCGCGAAATACACGACACCCTGGCCCAGGGTTTCTCGAGCATCGTGCTGATGGGCCGCTCGGCTGAAAAGGCACTCGTCGACGGCGACACCGCCACAGCCCGCGAACGGCTCCGCACGGTGCAGGAAACTGCGTCCGCCAACCTTGCCGAGGCGCGCAACTTTGTCCGCGACCTGCAGTCCCCGGCGCTTGAGCAGATGTCCCTGGCGGGGAGCCTGCGCCGGCTCTGCGAGAAGACCGAGGCCGAGGCAGCGGCACGCGGGGCTGGCCTTCGGTGCCGCTTCGACCTCGAAGGCACTCCTGTGGAGCTGCCCAACCCGTACTCCACCGCCCTCCTCCGCGCGGCACAGGCGAGCCTGGCGAACGTGTGGGTCCACGCAAAGGCAAGCACCGCCGTCGTGACCCTGTCCTTTCTAGGCAGCGAAGTGGCCATGGACATCTACGACGACGGCGTCGGGTTCCGCCCGGAAGCGGCGGGATCCGGGGTCGACCCGAACAGACCACAACCGCAGGATGGTTCCGGATACGGCCTCCGGTCCCTCCGGGAACGGGTGGCGGCGCTGGCCGGCACTCTCGACATCGAGTCCGCTCCGGGCGAGGGAACAGTGGTGGCCATCCGGCTCCCGCTGGTGGACGCGTCGGCGACCGGGAAACTGGCAAACGGGGAGCGGCCATGAGCGGAATCCGAATCCTGCTGGTGGACGACCACCCGGTGGTACGCGCCGGGCTCCGGGCCATGCTGAGCGACTTCGAAGGCATCACAGTGGCCGCCGAAGCCGGCGACGGTGCTGCTGCGCTTGCCCAGCTGGCCAGGCTCCACACCCTGGGCGAGCCTGTGGACGTGGTCCTGATGGACCTGCAAATGGGAGCGGGCATGGACGGCGTCACGGCCACGCAAAAGATCAAGGCCGGCGAGGCGGGTATGCCGGCACCGCCCGTGCTGATCCTCACCACCTATGATTCCGACGCCGATATCCTGGCTGCCGTCGAAGCCGGCGCCAGCGGTTACATGCTGAAGGATGCCCCGCCCGAGCAAATCCGGCAGGCCGTCCTCTCCGCGGCGGCCGGCGGGACGGCGCTGGCTCCGGAGGTGGCCGCCCGGCTGATGGGCAGGATCCGGAACCCTGAACCGGCACTGTCCGCCAGGGAAATCCAGCTGCTGCAGCTGCTCGCCACGGGACTGCCGAACCGTGCCATCGCCCGGCAGCTTTTCATCTCCGAGGCCACCGTCAAGACCCACCTGGTGCACATCTACGGAAAACTCGGCGTGGACAACCGCACCGCTGCGATTTCCGTGGCCACGCAGCGCCGGATCATCCGGCCCTAAACACGGGCGGGTGCCATGTGACAAGAACATTGTCCGGGCTTGCGGGCATAATGGCGCGGTGGGGAACTTTCAGAAACTTTCGCTTGCCCTTGTCGGACTCATAATTGGCGGATCGCTGGTGGCTTGCGACGACGGCCGTGCCGGCGCGCAGGACGCAGCGAAGCAGCTCGCCTCTGCGATGACTGCGCTTGACGTCGGCTCCGTCGCTTTTGAGGGCAAGGACTCCGCAGCCGCCAACGAACAGCTGAAGGAAGTCTTCCAGGCTCTCGCCCCCGCCAAACCGGCCGTGGAAACCGGAGAGCTGACATTAGAGAAGGACACCGCGACGGTCCCGCTGAACTACAGCTGGAAGATCGGCTCCGGCGAGTGGAAATACACCGCCTCCGCCGAACTGAAGAAGTCCGGAGGCAAATGGCTGACCGTGTGGAAGCCTGCCCTGCTAGCCCCCGAACTGGCCGAAGGCGAAGTCATTGGCGCGGGCGCCCAGTCGCCCCAGCGTGCCGATATCCTCGGCGCCGGCGACGCGAAGCTCGTCACCTACCGCCCGGTGGTGAACGTTGGCATCGACAAGCCCAAGCTGGGTTCAGCCGACCCCGCCGCGTCCGCCGCCAAACTTGCCCAGCTGGTGGGAGTGGACCCCGCCGCGTACACCCAGCAGGTACAGGCTGCCGGCCCCGCCGCTTTCGTCACCGCCATCACCCTGCGCCAGGACGGCCGGACCATTACCGACGAACAGATTGCCCAGATCCCAGGCGCCTCGTCCATCGCCGACCTCCTGCCGCTGGCGCCGACCCGCACCTTCGCCCGCGCCCTCCTGGGCACAGCGGCCGAGGCGAATGCCGAACAGATCGAAAAATCCGGCGGGACGCTCAAAGCCGGGGACACCACCGGTACGGGCGGGCTCCAGCAGCAATACGACGCACAGCTCCGCGGCACCGACGGAATCCAGGTCTATGCCGAAAAGGCAGGGCTCTCGGCTGACGAGAAGCAGGCACTGCCCAACAAAGGCCGCCGGATTCTGTTCCAGGCTGATATGAAACCGGGAACGCCGGTGAAAACCACCTTGGACCCCCGCTTGCAGCAGCTCGCCGAAGATGTCCTGGCGGAAGTCGGTCCGGCGTCCGCCATCGTGGCCCTGCGCCCTTCCAGCGGCGCAGTTCTGGCAGCAGCTTCAGGACCTGGCAGCAACGGCTACAACACGGCCCTGCTGGGCCAGTATTCCCCCGGCTCAACGTTCAAGATGGTGGATTCCCTGGCCATGATCCGCAACGGCCTGACTCCGGACTCCAAGGTTGAATGCACGCCGACGCTCACGGTGGACGGCCGTACGTTCAAGAATGCGGAGGGCTATCCGGAAAGCTCCCTGGGATCCGTCACCTTGCGGGACGCGTTCGCGCACTCCTGCAACACAGCCTTCATTGCGGCCCGCGACACCGTCAGCCAGGCGCAGCTTGAATCCGCGGCCACCTCCCTCGGTGTTGCCGTTGAGGCGCCCGGCCTGGGGGCAGCCGCCTTCCTCGGCTCGGTTCCCGGCGAAGCGGAGGGCACCGAGCATGCCGCTTCCATGATCGGCCAGGGCAAGGTGCTGCTCTCGCCGCTGGCTGCTGCTGTAATGGCCGGCTCCGTGGCCAAGGGGTCCCCCGTGTCACCCGTCCTCGTGCTAAACGCGGAAGCCAACTCCGGCACGGCAGCCCCCGAGGGGTCCGGAACCCCGACGGCGGACGGAACATCGTCATCGTCCTCCACGGCTCCAGCTCCGGCCAAGGCCGCCGAGAAGCCGGTCACGGCGGCGGAAGCGGCCGCGCTGGCCGACATGATGCGCGCCGTGGTTACCTCGGGACACGCTGGATTCCTGGCCTCCGTGCCGGGGGAACCCGTGGGAGCCAAGACGGGCACTGCGGAATTCGGAAATGAGAACCCGCCCAAGACGCACGCCTGGATTGTGGCAGTGCACGGCGACCTCGCCGTCGCCGTCTTCGTCGAAGAAGGCGGCCTCGGAGCCACAACATCGGGTCCTTTACTCAAGAACTTCCTCGTCGCCGCCGGTTAACCCGGCGCCTTCTCGACCGGAGCTTCTGTCCAGGTAACGCGACTTCCGGGCCGGTATAGGCCGATATCTGGACAAAACTCCGAGACTCGGGCATGGGAAGATTGAACGCGTGGCTCATATTGACGTTTCCGGCATCGACTACTTCCTCTCCGACGGCACGCAACTGCTCAACGGGGTGAACTTCAAGGTCCCGGACGGCACCAAAACGGCGCTGATCGGACCCAACGGAACGGGAAAGACGACGCTTTTCCGCATCATTTCCGGCGATCTGGTCCCGGATGAAGGCGTGATCGGCCGGTCCGGCAACATGGGCATCATGCGCCAGTTTGTGGGGCAGGTCCGGGACGAATCCACTGTCCGCGACCTCCTGGTGTCCGCGGCCCCGCCGGCGCTGGCCGCCGCCGCGCGCGCCGTCGACGAGGCCGAGCTGGCCATGATGGAGCACGACGACGAGCCCACCCAGATGCAGTACGCCCAGGCGATCGTGGACTGGGGAGACGCCGGCGGCTACGACGTCGAAACCGTGTGGGACGAGGTCTGCATGGCCGCGCTGGGACTTCCGTTCGACCGCGCGCAGCACCGCCCGGCGTCGAGCCTTTCCGGTGGTGAGCAGAAGCGGCTGGTGCTGGAAGCGCTCTTCGCCGGCCCGGACGAACTGCTGCTCCTGGACGAGCCGGACAACTACCTTGACGTGCCGGGCAAGCGCTGGCTCGAGGCCAAGCTCAACGAGTCCAAGAAGACCGTCTTCTTCATCAGCCACGACCGCGAGTTGCTGAACAACGCTGCCGGCCGGATCGTGACGCTTGAGCCGGGCATCAACGGGGCAGGAGCCTGGGTCCACGGCGGCGGGTTCGGCTCCTATGTGGAGGCACGCGCGGACCGCAACGCCCGCTTCGAGGAGCTGCGCAAACGCTGGGACGAGGAGCACGTGAAGCTCAAAGAACTCGTCAACATGTACAAGAACAAGGCCGCGTTCCGCTCCGACATGGCCAACAGGTACCACGCCGCCCAGACCAGGCTGGCGAAGTTCCTGGAAGCAGGCCCGCCCGAGGCCCTGCCGATCGAGCAGAACGTGCAGATGCGGCTCAAAGGCGGCCGTACCGCCAAGCGTGCCATCGTGGCCGAAAAGCTGGAATTGACCGGGCTGATGAAGCCGTTCTCCACCGAGGTGTGGTTCGGCGACCGCGTGGGGGTGCTTGGCTCCAACGGCTCCGGCAAGAGCCACTTCCTGCGCCTGCTCGCCACCGGCGGAACGGATCCCGAGCGGGAACACCTGCCGGTGTCCGACGTCGACATCGCCGAAGTGCCGCACGAAGGCACCGTGAAGCTTGGCGCGCGCATCCGTCCAGGCTTCTTCGCGCAGACGCATGTTCGCCCCGACCTGCTGGGCAAGACGCTGCTGGAGATCCTGCACCGCGGCGACGAACACCGCTCGGGACTGGGACGTGAGGCAGCAGCCGGTGCCTTGGACGGATACGGCCTGGCATCACAGTCGGAGCAAAAGTACGAGTCCCTGTCCGGCGGCCAGCAGGCGCGGTTCCAGATCCTGCTGCTGCAGCTTTCCGGAGCAACCCTCCTGCTCCTCGACGAGCCCACGGACAACCTGGACCTGCACTCCGCCGAGGCCCTGGAGCGCGCCATCGACCACTTCGAGGGAACGGTCCTGGCCGTGACGCACGACCGCTGGTTCGCCCGGACGTTCGACCGCTTCCTGGTGTTCGGCTCCGACGGCAAGGTGTACGAATCCGCCGAGCCGGTCTGGGACGAGAAGCGCGTGGAGCGCGTCCGCTAGCCGCTCTCTACTCCGGGGGTGCGCTACTGGGGGCGCGGGCGCCTGTGTGCCGGCCCGGCTGCGGGCGTGCCGGTTATTCCGGCAGCAGTTCGGAGCGTGCGCCGGCTTCCGGACCGGCAGTGCCTCCCATGGCGGCGACCAGCCGTTCCCGCGCGCGCCCCAGGTGCTCGTCGAGCAGCTCGGCGGCGGCGTCCCCCCGGCCTGCTTCAATGAGTTCGAGGATCTTTTGGTGTTCGGCCTGGATCAGTGCGGTGTCCAGGAGGTGCAGGGACTGGATGCGGACCATGCACAGCCGCACCTCCCCTACGAGCGAGCGGTACATCCTGCTGATGCGTTCGTTGCCGACGGCGTCGATCAGGCTGGTGTGGAACCGCATGTCCGGTTCGATGACGTCGAGCGGGGCTCCGGTCTGCAGGGCCGCGATGTCCCGGTTGGCCTGCACGGCCGCTTCCGGCACGTCCCTGGTGCGCGCGAGCCGCCGGAGTACTTCGCTTTCCAAATAGGCGCGGGCCAGATAGATGTCCCGCACGGAATCCGGTCCGAGTTCCACCACGCGGGCGGTCTTGTGCGTCCCGCGGTCCAGCAGCCCCTCCGCGACGAGCTTCTCGATCGAGGCCTTTGCTGTGGGACGAGCCACCTCGTAGGAGGAGGCCACGTCTGTTTCGGTGAGGGTGTGGCCGGAACCGAGTTCACCGGAAAAGATCCGGCTCCGCAGATCCGCGGCGATCGCGTCCACGATCGAAACTGCTGTGATTCGCCCGGCCACCGGAGCTCCATTCCCGCCAAGAGTTGCTTGATTCATCTCAATCTTGCCAGACAAGTCAACAAGTCTCTCTTGACCAACATGTGTACTTGTTAGACAATCGAAGGGCGCCACGGTGTTGTGACGCCTAACACAAATCTGGAGACACATGTTTCAGCAGATCCTCGACCCCATTGCCGGGTCCCTAGTGATTTCAGCCCTTTGCGCTGCGCTTCCCCTCGTCCTGCTCTTCGTCCTGCTCGGCGTTTTCAAAGTCAAAGCGCCAAAGGCCGCCCTCGCCAGCCTGGCCCTCTCCCTCGTGCTGGCCATTCTGGGCTGGCAGATGCCGGTCAACCAGGCCCTGAGCGCCACCGCAGCCGGCATCTTCTACGGACTGTTCCCGATCCTCTGGATCCTGGTCAACGCGCTGTGGATCTACCGGCTCACCGTGGCCACACCCTGGTTCGAGGTGCTGGGTCAGACAATCCGCTCCATCTCCAACGACCTCCGCATCCTGTCCATCCTGATCGCCTTCTGCTTTGGTGCGCTGCTGGAATCCCTGGCCGGATTCGGCGCCCCCGTGGCGATCTCCGCTGCCATGCTGATGGCGGCTGGCATGAAGCCGCTGAAGTCGGCTGTGGTCTCGCTGCTGGCCAACACTGCTCCCGTGGCCTTCGGCGCCATGGCCGCGCCGATCATCGCACTGAACGGCGTCACCGGACTGCCGCTGCACGACCTGTCCTCGATGGCCGGACGCCAGACGCCGTTCATCGCCCTGATTGTGCCGCTGCTGCTGGTGTTCATCGTCGACGGACGGCGCGGCGTGAAGCAGACCTGGCCCGTAGCCCTGGTGGCAGGCGTCGCCTTCGGAGCGGCCCAGTTCGTAACCTCCAACTACTTCGCCGTGGAACTCACCGACGTTGTTGCCGCTGTCGTGACGGTGGCCGCCGTGCTGCTGATGCTGAAGGTCTGGCAGCCGAAAGAAACCGTCGGAATGGGCGGCACCGTCGAAGCCGCACCGAATGCCGAACCGGAAGCTGCGCACGCGGCTGCTGCCGTTGCCGTCGCCGGCGCCCGTGACGGCCGCTCCGCCGCCGGGTCCGTGACTGGCGCCGAACACCCGGCCTCCGTGCCCGCCTCGGGGACCGCGGTGCCCGCCGATAACTCACGGCCCGAACCACGGAAGATCTGGATGGCGATCGCCCCGTACCTGATCATCATCGCTGTGTTTTCGGTGGCCCAGATCCCGTTCGTCAAGACCTGGCTGGGCCAGGTGGGCAGCGTGACGTTCGCGTGGCCCGGCCTGGACATCACCGATTCCGCCGGCAAGCCTGTCGCGGCCACGAAATTCAAGCTGGACCACCTCAAGGCGACCGGCACCCTCCTGATGTTCTCCGGCTTGCTCACTATGGCGCTGTACAAAATCACTGCATCCCAGGGCCTGCGCATCTACCGGGATACGATCGTGCAGCTGCGGTGGACGATCGTCACCGTCACCGCCGTCCTGGGGCTGTCCTTCGTGATGAACCTGTCCGGCCAGACCACCACCCTTGGCTTCGCGCTAGCCTCCGCGGGTGGCTTCTTCGCCATCCTCTCACCGCTGATCGGATGGATCGGCGTGGCCCTCACCGGCTCCGACACCTCCTCCAACTCCCTGTTCGGCCAGATGCAGGCCACCGCCGCGGCGCAGACCGGCCTGTCTCCGGTGCTGATGGCGGCCTCCAACTCCTCCGCCGGTGTGATGGGCAAGATGCTATCGCTGCAGAACCTTGCCGTGGCCTCGGCGGCGGTGGGCCTTGACGGTGCCGAGGGCGCCCTCTTCCGGAAGCTCCTCGGCTGGAGCCTCGGCCTGCTGGCGCTCATCACTGTCCTGATCTTCCTGCAGTCCACCCCCGTCCTCGGCTGGATGGTCCCCTGATGGCACCGCTGGACATGGCCGGCCTCCGCGCAGCTGTGAAGGATCCGGCCCAGGCAAGCACCCGGGCCATCGACCTGCACGCGAACGCCCACGACGCCTCGCATTTCCTCCTGCTCCCGCAGGCCGTGGTGACGGCCGGGAGTGCCGCCGAAGTGGGCGGGCTGCTGCGGGCCAGTGCCGCCCAAGGCGTGCCATTGACGTTCCGCTCCGGAGGGACCAGCCTGAGCGGCCAGGCGGTCACCGCCGGCGTGCTGGTGGATGTCCGCCGCAACTTCCGGGAGATTGAAGTGCTCGACGACGGCGCGCGGGTCCGCGTTCAGCCCGGCGTCACGGTACGGGCACTCAACGCGAGGCTCGCCCGCTACGGGCGGAAGTTCGGCCCGGATCCGGCCAGCGAGGCGGCGTGCACCGTCGGCGGCGTGGTGGCGAACAACTCCTCCGGGATGAACTGCGGCACGGTGGACAACACCTACCGCACCTTGGAGTCACTGACTGTGGTGCTGCCCTCCGGCAGCGTCATCGATACCGGAGCAGCCGACGCCGACCAAAGGCTCCGCGCCCTCGAACCGGAACTCCACGCAGGCCTGGTCCGGCTGGCCGGGCGGGTCCGTAACAATGCGGACTCCGTGCGCAAAATCCGGCAGCAGTTCTCGATGAAGAACACCATGGGTTATGGCCTGAACTCCCTGCTGGACTTCCAGTCCCCGGTGGACATCATGGCCCACCTGATCATCGGCAGCGAAGGCACCCTGGGGTTCGTTGCAGAGGCGGTCTTCCGCACCATCCCGCGGCTCCAGCACGCGGCCGCAGGCTTGCTGGTGTTTCCGGACCTCGAAGCCGCCAACGCTGCCCTGCCCGCCCTCGTTGAAACCGGTGCCGCCACCATTGAGCTGATGGATGCGCTGTCCCTCAAGGTGGGCCAGACGCTCAAGGGAACGCCCGCCGTCGTGCAAGACCTGGCAGTCCGGGAGCATGCCGCCCTGCTCGTGGAGTATTCTGCCGGCAGCGCCGGTGACCTCGTGGAGCTCCAGGCCCACGGCGAGGGTCTCCTCCCGGACCTCGGCCTGTCTGCGCCCGCCCGGTTTACGGGCGACGCCCGGGAACGTGGGCAGCTCTGGCAGTTGCGCAAGGGACTCTACGCATCGGTTGCCGGTGCCCGTCCCCAGGGCACCACTGCCTTGTTGGAAGACATCGTGGTTCCTGTTCCGGTGCTGGGCAGGACGTGCCGGGAACTGAACCGGCTCTTCGACAAATACAGCTACAGCAACAGCGTGATCTTCGGCCACGCCAAGGACGGCAACGTTCACTTCATGCTTACTGACGGTTTCGCCTCTCCGGCCGAACTGGACCGCTACAGCGCCTTCACGGAGGACATGGTGGACCTGGTCCTGGGCGAGGGCGGATCGCTGAAGGCCGAGCACGGGACGGGGCGTGTAATGGCTCCCTTCGTCCGCCGGCAGTACGGCGATGAGCTTTACGACGTCATGCGAACCATTAAGCGGCTCTTCGACCCCGCTGCGATGCTCAACCCGGGCGTGCTGATGGACGAGGACCCGCTGGCTCACCTGCGGCACATCAAGACGGCGCCGCCCGTGGCCGAGGAGGTGGACCGCTGCGTCTCCTGCGGCTACTGCGAGCCGGTGTGCCCCAGCAAGGACATCACGCTCACGCCGCGCCAGCGGATCGTGACGCTGCGGGCCATCGAATCCGCCAGGCTGGCCGGGGATACGGCGCTGGTGCGAGAACTGGAAAAGGACTACGAGTATGAATCCGTGGACACCTGCGCCGTGGACGGGATGTGCCAGACCGCCTGCCCGGTGGACATCAACACCGGATCGCTCGTGAAACGCCTGCGGAAGGCCGACGCCGGTCCGCTCGCCAACGGTGCGTGGAACGCCGCCGCCAAGCACTGGGAGGGTGTGACCCGTGGCGCCTCGCTGGCCTTGACCGTGGTCGACAAGCTCCCGGCAGCTGCCATCACGCCGCCCAACAAGGCCGCCCGGGCAATCCTCGGGAAGGACACGGTACCGCTGTACTCCGCCGAACTGCCCGGCGGCGGTTCGGTTCGCAAGCGTCCGACGCCGGCGGCCCGAGCTGACGCCGTCTACTTCCCGGCATGCGTAGGGACCATGTTCGGACCCGCAGGCGCGGGTCCCGACGCAGAAGGCCATGGCGTCCAGTACAGCTTTGAACAGCTATGCGGCCGCGCCGGGCTCACGCTCCTCGTCCCGGAAGGGATCGACGGCCTGTGCTGCGGTACCCCCTGGTCCTCCAAGGGCATGTCCGCGGGCCAAACAACCATGCGCCGGAAGACCCTGGCCGCCCTCAGGGAAGCCACCCGGGACGGTGAACTTCCCATCGTCTGCGACGCGTCCTCGTGCACCGAAGGGCTGCGGCAGGCCGTCGAATCGGACATACCCGCGCCGGGGCAGCGTGCGCTCCGCATGGTGGACGCCGTCGACTTCGCTGCGGAAAAGATCCTGCCCCGGCTGCCTGACCACGGAAAGCTGGAGTCCCTGGCACTGCACCCCACCTGTTCGTCCACCAGGATGGGCCTCAACGATGCCTTGGGTGCCATTGCCGGAGCGGTGGCCGAGCGGGTGGACATCCCGGAAAACTGGGGCTGCTGCGCGTTTGCCGGGGACCGGGGCATGCTGCACCCCGAACTGACGGAATCGGCGACTGCGAGACAGGCTGCGGAGGTGGCTAAGATGGGCGCCGCCGCCCACGCCTCATGCAACCGCACCTGCGAACTGGGCATGACACGGGCTACGGGCGCCCAGTACCGGCACGTGCTGGAGCTGCTGGAGGAAGTCACCCGGTAAGCCGGACGCTCTCTCACTTCCTGCACGTTTTGCACCGACGCTCCTTCACCATGAACTGGTCCCCGGAGGTTGGACTGGTTAAATGAGATCCTAAGCCGCGAGGGCCTGGGCACGGTATTGCGCCGGGC